>JASFZG010000090.1:0-11710 GCA_046055745.1 Flavobacteriaceae bacterium
TCTTCTAATTTCTGAATTTGCATACTTAAAGTAGGTTGTGTTACAAAAACATGTTCCGCTGCTTTGGTGAAGTTTTGGTGTTCTGCAACTGCTAATACGTATTTTAATTGAGTAATGGTCATAATGTCTGTGTTTGAAACAAAGATAAAATATTTATCAATAAAACTTATTGAAATAACAAAATATTAAGATTTATCTTATAGTTAAAAAATGAATGTTACTATTTTAAAGTATTTGATTAGAAGAGGTATATTTATCGGAAGTTGTTATGAATTAAACCAAATCAATTATGAAGAATATATTTTTATTAGTGACAATATTATTAATCACTAATTTTGCAAATGCTCAAGAACAGAAAACCGATTATTATCCAAATAGTACTGTTTTAAAAGAAATAGGAAAGCTTGATAAAAACGGTTATCCAATTGGAGAATGGAAATACTATTTAAAAGAAGGGGTTTTAGATTATAAAATTAATTGGGAAACTAATTATATAAAGAAGTATTATACAACAGGTGTTTTAAAAGAAGAAGGGACGTTTATTCCAGGTACGGGCGTTCATATTGGTGAATGGATTACATATAAAGAGGACGGTAAAATTGAAGCCCAAAAAGTCTTTGATGAAAATGGGGTAGAAATAGGTAATAAAAAAGATTAATTAGGGAACTAAAAAAGAATCTGAATATTCAATAACTTCTTTTGAATGTTCATCTCATATTGTGGAATACAGGAATGAATTAGATATAAAAGAATCAATGAGGAAATTTCTGAAAAAGAAACTAGGTGGATGAGAAAAACATTACCTATAGTAATAACTACACACTATTGTAGTTTATCGTGTTAGTTAAATAATATTGATTTTTATTTATCAAATTACAACCTAAAAAGTGTAAACTATGTCCCTTTATCATACCTTTAGTCCACAACGAAGCATCTCCTTAACGTTATACGAAATTAATAATGCAAACTTTCCTGAAATTTGTTGATTAAAAATTAGATCACTTATTTAATCCAAATGAAAGATAAAAAATATGTAATTTTACTTTCTTTAAAAATAATATAAAATGAAAAATAACATTTATTTCTTACTTATAACATTAGCAGTTATTACTACTAGTTTTGGTCAAAGAGCACAATCAGAACAAGTTGATTATTTTAATGTAAGAATGCCTAACAACCCCTTAGACAAATCAATAAAAACATATAAAGTTGTTGTTGAAACACCATATACACTAACAGTTACAGAATTGAATGAACAATCTATTGCTGATTTTGAGTTAGAAAAAGATGATTACCAAAATATATTAAAGGAAAGTGAAGTAGAATTTCAAGAGCGTTTAGCTAATCATGATGACGAAGTAAAAAAAGCGGAAGCAAGGTATGATAAGGAGATGAAAGATTTTAAAGACTTATCCATGTTAGAAAGACTAGCTCTAACAGACCAAGGTAAAAAGCCAACTCTTAAAGTTCCTTCAAAGCCAACTTACGTTAAACCTAGGGAACCTCAGTACATTCAACCAAATTTAGACGATCAACTCATATTTGATAACAATGTTTTAGCAGATGGTATAGAACTATTAGGTTATGAAAAAGGTACCGATTTGCTTTTTGTTATCAATATCTCAAAAATGGTATTTCAAGATAATGGTGGACAAACATTTTACAGTCAACCTACCGATCTAAAAGTAATGAAAGGTGCTGAATTTATTGATAGTAAAAAGTTTGATGATGAGTTTCAGTTTTTAACATCCTCATCTAGCAACACTATTAATTTAGATCGTTATGAAAAAAATAATGTCAATAGAATTATGACAGACATTAGCAAATATATAAATGAAGAGTTTGGTTATATTCCAGTAGCTTCAGTTGTAAAGATTGAATTTCCAAAGAATAAAAACAGAGAATACGATGCTTTAGAAAACGCAAAAATTAATGCGATTTCAGCTTACAGAAAATTAAAGAAAGAGGCTTCTTTTGAAATGAGAGTACAAGCTAAAGCAGAACTTGAAGCTGTTAGAGAAGTTTGGTTGTCAGAACTTACAAAAATAAATTACAGCGATAAAAAAGCGGTAATGAATAATAAAGTTGCTAAAATTATTTTCTTTAATCTAATGCGTGTAGACATTAGTCTTAAAGATAAATCCCAAGCTGAAGAAACTCTTAGTTTAATGCAAAAAAGACGGATTGATTTGGATTTAAATTACGATGAGAAATCTACTTTTACAAGACTTGAAGAGCAGGTTTATAAATTATAAATAGTTATGAAAAAAATACTACTTACCATTATTGCATTTTTCACTCTTAGTTTCGGTTTTTCGCAAGAGTTTAAAAATGAGCCTAGTACTCATTTTCAGAAAGAAAGTGAAAAAGAGATTTATAAAATTGTATTTCCGTCTGCCTATGGTTTTATGACATTACATCATTTAGATAATGTGATGATGGATAATATTAAAGCAATGGTATTGACTAAATATGATCAATCTATGCAATCGATAGAGACTAAAACTTTTAATTTACCAAAGTTAGGTCTGCGGGCTTCAGATTTACAAGAAGTGATAGAATTAGACGATCAGCTTATTTTTCTTTCAAAAGTAATGCACAAAAAAATAGCTAAGCACCAAGTTAATGCGCAGGTGTATTCAGAAAAAGAAAACACGGTAAGCGAAAACAAAGTATTAGCATCCTTTGCTATTGATGGCTATTCAAAATCAGGGTATTATCAAATTGCAATATCTCCAGATAAAACAAAAATAGCTATTGTTGCCAATATGCCTTTTGTTAAGAAAACTCAAGAAAAAGTAAAAATTTGGTTGTATGACAATCAATTAAACCTTCTTTGGGAACAGACTGAAACACTAAGCTACAAATGCGAAAGAGCCTATCAAGAAGAAGTTTTTGTTTTGAATTCAGGAGAAGTCGTGATGAGCAAAGTTATTGATGCTTACAAGAAAACTCGTCAATCTCAACTTCTAACTTTTAACGGTAATTCTGTTGAAACACAAAATTTTTCATCACCAGGTTTTTTGCCTATGCAAATGAAACTTATAAACGTTAATGGAAAGGCAATGCTTATTGGATTTTTCTGGAATGGTAAAAACAGTGTTATAAAAATAAATAGTACCGAGGGTGAAGATAATGATGGAGCATTTTTATACGACCTAAATACTAATAATTTAATAGGTATTCATGAATGGAATGAAAGTTTAAATTCCAAAGATCTTAAAAGCCTTCAAGTAGTAGATGTAGAAGTTGTTAATGATAATATTTTTATGATTGGCGAAAAACAGCTTGAGGACAGCGAGTTTAGAAAAAATGGAAATACAGTAACAACTGAGTTAGATTATTTATATACTTACGGCTCTAGTGTTATTGTTAATTTTGATACTAAAGGGACTTTAAAAAGCCTTACTCCTTTGTTTAATTCTAAGCAATATAAAAATTATAAAAAAGAGATAGGATCATTGTCTGTTTTGTATTTAGAAAACGGATTGCGTATATTTTCTAATAATGATAACATAATTACATTTAATACATTTTTTACAGAAAACAAAAGCACTTTTATTAGACCTAGAATTTTACCATCTGAACATGCTTCTTCAACCATTCCATTAATTCTGCCAAAAACTGTACGAGCTGTAAATAACTATAATATCGTTTATTATATTACACAGTATGGAGAGCGTTATTGGTTTAATAAAATGACTTGGTAACAAGACAAGAAAAGAATAACAAATAAAGCAAAAGCCTCAATTTAAGAGGCTTTTGCTTTTTGTATTAGAATAATTATAATTTACCATGAGTAAGTAATTATAATCGTATATCAATTTTGACAGGAGTTTCTCCTATTTCAAATTTAGCATCGCTCCATTGTGGAGGTCCCATTAACATCACATTGTTTGAAACTCCGAAGGCTTCTTTTGGCATTCCTGTTGGTTCAAAATCCATTTGTTTATTATCGTTTTTATCATGTAAAACCACCACACCATATTCTCCTGGAGCAAGATGATTAAAAGTTGCAATTGCTTTTCCGTCTTTAATTTCTAAACTAGCAGCTTCTAATGGTTTTTTCATAAACGAAGCTTCGTTGTGTAGCGAAACTAAAATATGCCCACCAGATCCTCGTAAAGTAACAGTTACTGTAAGAGAGGTTCCATCTGTTTTAACTTCAGAAACAGATTGAGCATTTAAAATAAAACTGGTAATGGCAAGGGTTAGGGTAAGTAGAATTGTTTTCATAATGTAAATATTTAATTGTTTTCGATTAATTATAGTACAAATATGCAATCAAATGTATTCCAATAAAAAAGGGTGTTACTGAAATGTATTTTTCTTTAGATGAAATGTAGTTTGAGGTTAGAAACTAAAAATTGAAGACGGGAGGTTTGGAATTAGAAGTTGAGAAAAGCTTGAATATGACACTTCGATAAAATCTCTTGACGTTGAATATTCAGTGTCTTTTCTAATAATATTGAAATTATTAATGTTAACAACAATTAACCTACCAACCTAATACCATTCAATAAGCCTTAATCTCCAAATATTTATTAATCGTATCGACTGTTAAATTTTTGGGGGCAGTTAGGATTACTTGAATTCCGTGTTTTTAACAACTTTAAAGTGTAAATGATATATTGAAAATATATAGTAAATTTATAATTAGACTTGCCTTTATTATCTTTTTAGGCTAAATTGACAATATTATTTATCAGTCAATATCGATAAGAGAAACTATTGATACACTACTGTTATGTATCGTTAAAAACAAGAAAAAAAAATTACTGAAAAATGAAAAAAAAATACATTTTTATATTTCTTTTTTACACTATGATTATTAATACGTTTTCTCAGTCAGAACAAATTAAGTATCGTGAAGTTGATTCACTTATAAATAGTGGAACATATTTTAATAATTTTAAAGCCATGATGCTTTTAGATAATGAATTTGTTACAGATACCTTAAATCCACATCACTGGGTAAAACGTTCTTTAGCCTATTATTATATGAATAAATATAATAAGGCAATATCAAGTATTAATAAAGGAATAGGATTTGACAAGAATAATGCAAATCTGTATTACGAAAAGGCTAAATTAATAATGGATATTGAACAAGATGAGACTAAAGCAATCAAGTTGCTAGATAAAGCTATCATTCTTGATGATAAAAACGGAGAATTTTACTTTTATCGTGGTATCTACAGTCAATTAAATGGTGAAGTTTCAAAAGCAATTTCTAACTACGAATATGCATTAAGTTTAGATTATAAAAATCAAGGATTGTACAGAAATTATACAAACCTGTTAGTTAATAATAATCTTTCTTTAAAGAAAGCTTTAGAATTAATTAACAAAGCGATTGAATTATCACCAGATATTGGAGCTAATTATCAAACGAAAGGGAATGTTTTACTAATGTTAATCGAACCAGATAAAGCGTGTAATAATTATAGTAAAGCAATTAAAAATGGGTATAAATTGCCAAATGAAATAAATGACGCTTTGTGCAAAACAAACAAATCCAAGGATAAATATATATTACTAGGTGATATTCTTTTTAGTATGAAAAAACACCCCAATGCTATAAAGTCATATAATATAGGAATAAAAAATGAAAAAGACTCGACAAGATTTTACCTTAACAGGGGTTATTCATATTATAAAATTAAAAAATATGATAAAGCAGAACAGGATTATTTACAAGCTTTAAAACTATCAAATCCAGAGATCGATAAATTGTATGATAATTTAAGCTTATTGTATTATGAACAAGAAGAATTTGAGCAGGCGATAGAGTATTCAACTAAAAGAATTGAATTAGACCCAAATAATCATGTCCCATATATTGATAGGGGGCTTTGTTACAGAAAAATAAAAAAATATACTAAAGCAGAAATGGATTTCAATAAATCTTTAGAAATCAAACCTGATTTTTATCGTGCCTTTGGTTATAGATCTTATTTATTCTTAGAATTAGACGATATCCAAAAGGCTTTTAATGACGCAAAAAAATCAATAGAATTAAATCCTCGGTATGGTTATGGATATCTGATGATTGCTAATTGTAAAATAGCACTTTCAATCCCTGATTTTTGTATCGATTTGTATAAAGCAAAAGAATATGGAATGGTAGAAGAAGCTGAAATCGGAATTGAAAAACATTGTAAAAATAATTTAGAAGGATTATAAAAAAAGTATAAAAAACGAACACATAACAAAAAATATAGTTAATGCTGGCTATTTGCTAAACCCGAAAATTATAGTGTTTTTTCTAGTACTAACCATTTTCAAATAGTTGATGAAGTTACTGTCAATAAGGGCAAACTAAGTTTAACCCCTACAACATCCCTCTCGCCTTAATTTCCAAATATTTATTAATCGTATCGACCGTTAAATTTTCGGGGGCAGTTAGGATTACTTGAATTCCGTGTTTTCTTAATTCGGTAGCGATGAGTTTTTTCTCGTAGATAAATTTTTCAGCAATGGTTTTATCAAAAATCTCTTTGGTGGTGATGGCTTCTTTTTCAGTGAATGATTTCAATTCAGTATTCTCAAAAAAGATAACAACTAGTAAATGGTATTTAGCAATAGCTTGTAAGTAAGGGAGTTGCCTATGTAAGGCGTCCAAGGTTTCAAAATTGGTATAAAGCAATAAGAGACTTCGTTGGTTTAAGGTTCTTTTTATGTCTACATATAATCTAGAAAAATCACTTTCAGCAAAATCGGTTTCAATATTATAAAGTGTTTCTAAGATCATACTCATATGAGATTTTCGTTGTTTAGCAACGACTCTATTTTCAATCTTTCTGGAGAAAGTAAACATTCCAGCCTTATCATTTTTCCGAAGCACAATATTTGAAATTACCAAAGTTGCATTGATCGCATAGTCCAATAAACTCAAATGGTTAAAAGGCATTTTCATCACACGTCCTTTATCGATAATCGAATAAACTGGCTGTGATTTTTCATCTTGATATTGATTAATCATCAGACTGTTTTTCTTCGCAGTTGCCTTCCAATTAATGTTTCTAATATCATCGCCCGATACATAATCTTTGATCTGCTCAAACTCTAAGGTATTTCCTATTCTGCGAATTTTCTTTAAACCGAAAAATTTTAAACGATTGGTAAAAGCGATAAACTCATATTTCTTCAATTGAAGGAATGACGGGTAATTCGGAACCATTTTATTAAAATCGAATTGCTGCCTTCTTGCAATTAAACCTATTGGGCTACTCGTGAAAACATTTACATTTCCGAAGTGATATTCCCCGCGTTCTGTAGGTCGAACTTGATAGGTGAAGTTTTTTTCTTCGGAAGGCTTTAAGCTACTTTCAATCTTAAAATCACGGATTTGCCATTGAATAGGAAGCTCATCTATTATGGTGATTTTCGCTTTAAAAAGAAACCGATTTACTGCTGAAATTCGGATAGGGTTCTCATCACCATTAGAAAGCTTTTCAGGAACAATACGCGTGGCTTGAATTCCAGTTTTATTTCTGAATAAAAGTAATATATCAAACAAAAAGAAAACAATTAAAATTAAAAACAACAATTTTGCAACTCCCAGTAAATCATCTAAAAAATAAGACAGCACAAACAAACAAGCAATCGAAAAGAATGCCCAAAAGAAGCGTGGTTGTATGTATAGGTTCTTAATGAAGGGTCTCAAAATTGTTATTGTATGTTATTTATTGGGTTTACTTTATAAGCACTTCGACTGCGCTCAGTGTGACAAATTACTTATTGATTTTAAATTAATTCATTTAGTTTAATATTTACTTCAAACAAGTCTTTCATCTTTTTTAACTTACCTCGGAACTTCCAAAGTTTCAATGATTTGCTGTATTACTTTATCTGCAGTAAAACCTTCCATTTCACGTTCTGGTGTTACAATAATACGATGTCTCAACACCGGAGGAGTTACTTTTTTAATATCGTCTGGTGTCACAAAATCCCTTCCTTGTATCGCTGCAAAAGCCTTAGCACTATTCATTATTGCAATAGAAGCTCTTGGTGAGGCTCCTAAATATAAATTGGCATTATTACGAGTATTGTCTATAATGGAAGCGATGTACTTTATCAAATGAGTTTCGATAATAATCTTCTTGATTGTATCTTGATATTCTTTAATTTCCTTAGCTGTAAGTACTGGTTTTGCCGAATCTAATATACCTGCTGCCTCTCGATGATGTTCGTTTTCTAAAATTTGAATCTCCTCTTCAATAGAAGGATACGGAACATTAATTTTAAAAAGGAAACGGTCTAATTGTGCTTCTGGTAATTGGTAGGTTCCTTCTTGCTCAATCGGGTTTTGAGTTGCAAAAACCAACAAAGGTTCGTCCATTTTATTTTTGATGCCGTCGATGGTAATTTGCCGCTCCGCCATTACTTCAAACAAAGCAGCTTGTGTCTTTGCAGGCGAACGGTTGATTTCATCAATTAAAATAATATTAGAAAAGATGGGCCCTTTTTTAAATTCAAACTCTTGGGTTTTGATATTAAAAATTGAAGTTCCCAAAATATCACTAGGCATTAAATCTGGTGTAAATTGAATTCTACTAAATTCCACATCCAACGTTTTTGCTAGTAATTTTGCTGTAATGGTTTTAGCAACTCCTGGTACTCCTTCAATTAATGTATGTCCGTTGGCAAGAATCGAAATAATTAATAAATCGATCATTTCGTGTTGACCAACAATTACTTTTCCTATTTCTTCTTTTATATTTTGAACCGCTTCTTGAAGCTTTTTTAGATCTAAACGTGAGTTAAACTCGATAGGTTGGTTACTGTTTTGTTCTAATTCGTTTTGCTCTTCCATACTTTATAGTGTAAATTCTTCTAATAATTTATTTAAGTTGATAAGGTCTTGTTCGCTATGAAACGATTTTCCTTTCAACATCTTTATTGTGTTTATTAATTGAGTGGTTTCCTCGACATTTGAATTGCTTTTTTGTGCTAGTTTTTTACAAAATTCTTCATTTAAACTATTGGTGTCAAGGTAATATTGTGATCGTATTTTTTCAAGAAAGTAAGTAATTTTTTTCTGAATTATATTCCCGAAATCTTTATGCTGAAAATGCAAATCGCCAATGGTTTTTGTGAATTCTATGGAGGAATTCTCTAAAGGTTCAATCACCTTAATAATGCGTTGTACTCGTTTTCCTCTAAAAATTACAAACAATAAAAGCCCAACCATCAAAAGATAATAAGCCCATTTTAAGGAGGTTTCATTCAATACAAAACGCATTGGAGACGATACTACTTTTCGGCCAACCTTCAAATAATTATCAATGTAAATTTCGGAAGGATTTGCATAAGAAAGTACGTTGGCGATGTATTGTTGGTTGCCTTTCATTAAATAATAATTGGAAAAAGCTTCTGGCATAGAATGAAGATAAAAATTCCCTTTCCCGAAAGGGATTTTTACAAAATTAAGTTCCTCTAAATCGTTTCCACCTTCCACATGAAAATAACCCAATGCTGTGGTTTTTAATGTATCTATTTCAGTAAATGTAGATTGGTAAAACCCTTTTTTATAACTGAATTCAGTGGAGTCTTTTTCAAAAGTTTTACTGAAAAATGTAGGATTTGATTCCTCTTCAAAAATATAATTATAGGTGTAAGTGTCAATTCCTAAAGAATCATTAAATACCGCTCCAAAGCTTCTACTAGATATAAAAACAGTGTTTCCTTGCTCCACAAAACTAGTCAGTTTTTCATATTGCCTCTTGTCAAAGCTAATTGAAGAATTGATAAATAGGTACATTGAGTTTTGTTGGTAGCTGCTGTCTCTTAAAAATAAAAATGGATCTTCATCAATAATTTCAGTTGGGACTTCATTATTAAAAAGCCCTTCAATTTCTTCTGAAATCAAATAACAACCAAAGGGAATTTTACTTTCTATCGTATAATTTTCCTTCCAATTTAGTGGTTTGGGTTTTACAAATTCGATTACAATAATGGCAATCAATGCCACTCCAAAAGCTAATAATATGCGTTTCGATTTCTTATCCATGGCTGTTTATTGCTTTAGTAAGTTGATCGAATTCTTTTTTTGCCTTTGAAAACTCGGATTCATCCAGTCCAAATTCCCCATACCAAATATGGTCGTATAAATAGGAAACCCTTCCGAAGCTATCACTTAAATTAGGAGATTTTAATTCGTTTTGATAATCGAAATTAGTTTTATCGTAGTGCCAATCTATTAGATTATTAATGGATAAATCTTTTAGTGTTTTTAAATACATATACCGAATTGCCAACCTAAAATCTGACTGTGATAATGCATTCTTGATAAGTTCTTCCAGATTGATTTGCTCAATATGTTCTTCCTCAAAAGAGATAGGAGCAAGGTCCTTACTTTTCTTACTGAAAAAGGAAGTCGTATTTGTATTTAAAAATAATCTTGAAATAATATAAACTGCAATGATAATTAAGATGACATAGATCAATATTTCAACAGTTTTATACATATCGGGATCAACATTAATCCCAAATATTTTTTCTAGTTGCTCAAAAAACCAACTTATAAATCTCAATAAATAATTTTGTGATTCGCTAGTTACTGCGTTGTAATCAAAATTATTACTAGTGTATTTTTCTGGAATATTATTTTCAAATTCTTTTACAGAAACGGTATTAGTATCAATGGCTACAGATTTTGTCTCTTGAGCAAATGAAAACCCAAAAGATAGGAGTGTTAATAATATGTTGATTTTTTTACAAGTCACTATCCTGTCCTATTTGTTCAATTTTTGCTCTTGTATATTCATTATAAGTTTGTTCGTGAAGTGAAAAGTAAAGAATTCCGTTGGCAAATTGAGATAATGATTGTGAAAAGGTGATTAATATTAAAAATATCCAAAGTGCAATGATCCAAATTACTTTTGCTACTGATGAATTTGCCAAATCTACTCCCGAATCTACCGCGTGAAAAGCGTAAAAACCAATTAATATCCCTGGAATTGATAAAACTAATAATAATAAAATTGCATTTAATATTCCTATAATAAAATTGACACCTACTGTTTTCCAAAAGTTTTTATAAACCAATTGCCAACCTTCACTAAACGAATTTGAAATGCTTTGTTTTCCGTGCAGCATCACCATAAACGAAACGCCAAACCAACCTGAAATTGCAAAATTTAAAATGGATTGAGCAATGCTTCCGATTATTGGGATGATTGCTAATATTAAACTTACAATGGTATAACCTACATATATTAAAATTAATAAAAGCACAAAAAGAATGATGTTTCCAACGTTGTCTTTTACTTGTTTCCAAACTTCTTTTTTTTCAACTTCAATAGTTTCACTTTTTGAGTAATTTGAAACATAGGCGGCAGATAAACTATAATTTAATGAAGCTACAATTACAAATACTACAAAAAAGGCAAAACCACCAAAGCCAATATACATCAATGATTCGCTTTCAGGAACATCGTTTGCCATTCCTACAAAACCTGTTATTAATAAGTAGCTAATTCCGAGGAAAGCAAGAATGAAAATTCCGTTATAACTAATAAAAATATTGGTGAATTGCTTGATGTTTTGTTTCAGAAAATCGAAATATAAAGTAACGATATCTCCAACTCCCATTCGTTGTCTTAATTCAAATTTTTTCTGAAGCATACTTCTTATTTAAAATAATTGGATATAAAATATAATAGTAAACGATCAATGCTAATGAGCTAAAAATAATAGTCATTGC
>JASFZG010000091.1:0-4444 GCA_046055745.1 Flavobacteriaceae bacterium
ACATATTGTCGGATTGAGTAAAATCCCTAGAATAGTAGATGTTTTTGCTCGTAGATTGCAAGTGCAAGAACGATTAACACACGATATTTTAGAATGTATCAATGACACTTTAAAGCCAAAAGGAGTAGCAGTGGTAATTGAAGCTTCTCATATGTGTATGATGATGCGTGGTGTTCAGAAACAAAATAGTGTTACGACCACTTCAGGATTTCGAGGACAATTTGAAAAAATTGAGACCCGATCAGAATTCCTAAAACTAATAAGTAGTAATTTGTCTTAATTTATGGCAGGATTCTTGCGTTATTATTGAAAAGCTACAACATGAATTCAGAAAAAAATAATTTATTAAAAAAAGGGATACTTTTAGATGCAATAGGAATGGCAACTATGTTCATTCCATTTGCAGGAACGGTAATCGATTTACTTTGGGCTCCTTATGCAGCTAAGAAAATGACTGAAATGTATCCTGGGAAAAAAGGTAAAATTGCTTCTGTAGTTGTATTTCTTGAAGAAATAATCCCTGGCTTGGATTTTATTCCAACCTTTACCTTAATGTGGTTATATACTTTTGTTTGGAAAAAACAACCAAAAATGCAACCTATTAGAGTTGAAGTAAAAGACTAAAGTTAATAGATCTTCCAATATTTTCGATTCCATCAATTTTTAACCTTGAAAGGTGAGAAATATATACCTCGTCAGTTAAGTTAGTAACTTGAACACCTATAATCGCTTTAAAATTAGTCAAAGTAATTTGTGTGCCAATAGCCATATTTAATATGTTGTAACCTTGAGTTAAGGTTTCAAACTCACTTATATTATTTTGATCAAAGGTGTTTTTATAAGTTGTTGAAAAGAATGAATTTTTCAGAAAACCAACATCATTAAAGTCTATTTTAACCTTATTGTTTAATGAATTTGCTGGTTGTAAGGGGAGGTAATTGTTGTTGGTTAATTTTCCTATAACCATTTCAAAACTACTGTTAATATGTAACCAATCTAATGGATGTGGATGAAAATGAAAACCAAATTCACCACCATATAAATAAGCATCATTTTGTTTATAACGATACACTACATTTTCTTCAATAATTTCGTTGGTTGGTTCAATAAAAATATAGTCATTAATATAATTGTAAAAACCATTTGCAAAGAGTTCTATATGATCACTATTATATTCTAGCGCTACGTCTGCTTGAAAATTCTGTTCGTTTGTGAGGTTTGTATTTCCAATTTCATATCTGTTAGTTCCTTCGTGAACTCCGTTTGAAGCAAGTTCTGCTAAATTTGGAGCTCTAAATCCCGAAGCAACATTAATCCTTGTAAGAATTTGATTAAGAATATTAAATTTTGCTCCTAAGGCAGCATTAAAGCTAGAAAAGTTCTTGTTAATAGCTTCAATATATTCTTGTTCTCCAATAATTCCGACTTCTTCTGTTGTGATTGTTCTGTTATCAAAACGAATCCCTCCTTGTAAGCCCAAATCTCCAAAATGATAATGTGTTGTTATCATTACTCCGAAGTCATTTTTTGTAGCATCTGGTATTAGAACTTCTTCGCCTAGGTTTTTATTGGTTTGATGAATTCCTTGAATACCAATAATAGTTTCAAAGTCTTTAATTTCCGGTAAACTGTATTTTATATTATAACCAAAAGTACTAAGACGTAAACGCAAGGCTGGATTTTTAAAACTATCTTCAAATTCATTTCTATCATTAAAAAGATAGCTTAAAATAACATCTAAGCTAGAATTGTTGAGAAATATTTTATTGTCTAATGATACTATATGATTATCAATTTTTTGATAGGGAAGTTCCATTTCTTTTGAAGTTGTTTGTTCTCCAATTTCTTCAGGAATCCCAATTTTAGACTGATTGTAATTATAACGTAATGTTGTTTTTATTTTTTCATTTTGAAAGCGAAAACCTGTTTTAAAATCACTTTCATTGAACCTACTTAAAGTTACTCGTTCACCATTCCCTGTTTTATAATCGCTGTTAGTTGCATAAGTTCCTCTAACAATGAATTTAAATTTTTCTTGAGAATTTTTAACAGCCAAAGAAGTTGAAGATCCCAAAGTATTGGTAGTATAATTACTTTTTATAGAACCTTTAGTTTCACCTTCTGACGCAAATTTTTCAGGATTAATATACAAAACACCGCCAAGAGCATCACTTCCGTAAAGCAACGAAGCTGGCCCTTTAATAACCTCAATACTCGAAACCCCTTCAGCGTTAATACCTAACCCGTGTTCGCCACCAAATTGTTGATTTTCTAATCGTACCCCTTGTGTGTAGGTTAAAACTCTGTTAGAGCTAAGACCTCTAATTACTGGTTTTCCAATTCCAGCTCCAGTACTTATTGTTGAGACACCTGGAATTTCAGTAATTCCTTCAGCTAAAGTCAAAGCACCTGAATTTGCTATATCTTGAGCGGATATACGCTCTACTTTCATCACATTTTCTCTTTGCAATTTATGAAAGGGAGTGGAGATGATAACTTCTTCCATTTCAACAGCAGTCTCAAGCATTTCAATGTTTTCTACTATTTTTTGATTGCTTTTGAATGATATTGTTTTGGAAATTGTTGAATACCCTAAGGATGAAAAAACGATAGTAAATGTACCATCGGGAATGTTTATGAACTTATAATTCCCATCAAAATCGGTAATGGCACCTTTTTCTAATTTTGAAATAAAAATATCTGCTTGAACAGGATTGTTATTGCTAGTTATTTTTCCTGTTAAAGAATTTTGGGAATGAATATGTAGGCTTACTAAAAGTAAGAAGGTAATTAATAAGGTGTTTTTCATTTTAAAATATTATTTATAAATAAAGCCGAAGCCCATTCTTTGTAAAAATTTTTTCACAAAATTCTTGAAGAAGTTAAATTGTCCAAATAGCCATCCATAAGCTATTAAAAGGATTTGATATAAAGGGAAAATAACCAAGATTCTTAAAAACCAATAGATAAATCCACCAAGATCTTTGGTAATTCCAAGAAACTCAATCACTGGTTTCGCAATATAAACTGAAGTACTACCGGTGATAGTAAAAACAATTAAAATAATGATTACTTGCCAGTTTGAATTAATACCCCAGCGTTTTTTAAGCTTTTCAATCATAGCTTTTGCTTATATTTTTGTTGAAAAAACTTAAAATAATTAAATAATAAATAGTTTACTTCCAATCCGTAATGTAAATAAGGGTCATAATTAATTTCTTGCTCGTATAATTGCCTAGTTCTATCTTGTTGTACACGATTGTTATACTCAACAACAAATAATCTGTTTTTATTTTCCAAATAGTTTATTCCGTAATGTCCCTTTGGAGGCTGGGTAGCCAACCAAGATTCAAAGCCTGTCTCAAAAATAATAATTTCGTATTCTAATTCATCGTTTGCAATACGAATGGTATCATTTTTTATTGAATTTTGAGTTTCAGAATTATTGTTTTTTAGTGCAGTTTTGTTTGAATTACAACTATAAAATAATGTAAAAAATACGAGTAGAATTGCTAAGTTTTTCATTTTTATTTCAATTTAGTAATGCAATAGCAAAAATAGACCTATTTAAACGTTTTTAAAACAGTAAGTAAGTGTTATGTTTTTATAATAATATGTTTTTTATTTGCTCCGCAAGTTCAGTTCCTATTCTATCTTGTGCTTCGTTTGTTGCAGCGCCAATATGAGGTGTTAATGAAAGTTTCCCATTCATTAATACTTTAATTGCAGGTGTTGGTTCATTTTCAAAAGTATCAATAGCAGCAAATGATAATTTATTACTTTCAATTGCTTCAATAAGCGCTACTTCATTAATAACACCACCACGTGCAGCATTTACAATTGCAGCTCCATCTTTCATTAAATCGAATTCCTTTTTACCAAAAACATAATCTTTCTGTGCAGGAACGTGAACACTAATAAAATCACTTTCTTTTAAAACGTCTTCAAAAGGTTGTGAAACGATTTCAAAATTTAAAGCTTGACCGTCAAAGAATTTTACTTCAACTGTAGCCTTATCAATAAATAAATCTGAAGCAATTACCTTCATTCCACAGCCTAAACCAATTTTTGCTACTTCTTGACCTATACGTCCTAAACCAATAATTCCTAGTGTTTTTCCTCGTAATTCTCTTCCACCACCATAATTTTTCTTTAATTCTTTAAATTTAGAATCTCCGTCTAAAGGCATATTCCTGTTGGAATCATATAAAAAACGAACTCCTCCAAATAAATGAGCAAATACCAATTCAGCAACTGAAGCAGATGATGCAGCAGGAGTATTGATGACTTTGATGTCTTTACTACGAGCATAATCTACATCGATATTATCCATACCAACTCCACCACGACCAATAATTTTTATAGAAGGACAAGCGTCAATTAAGTCTTTACGGACTTTCGTGGCGCTTCTTACTAAAAGCACATCTACGCTATTCTCATTGAT
>JASFZG010000092.1:0-6023 GCA_046055745.1 Flavobacteriaceae bacterium
GATAAAGATGTTGCTTTAGCAATTCGTTATGCAGTAGATAATGGAGCAAAAGTGATTAATACTAGCTTCGGAAAAGCATATTCTCAAAATCCAGAGTGGGTTTGGGATGCAATTAAATACGCAGGAAAACACGATGTATTAATTGTAAACGCTGCCGGAAACGACGGAATAGATTTAGATGTAATTGCAAGTTACCCTAACGATCAAACTGGTACAGGTGCAGAAATTAGTGATAACTTTATTACTATTGGAGCATTAAATTACAAATACGGAAGTGAATTAGTTGCTTCTTTTTCAAACTATGGAACAACTAGTGTAGATGTATTTTCTCCAGGGGTTAAAATCTGGTCAACGATTCAATTAAACGAATACAAATATTTACAAGGGACATCTATGGCTTCACCAAATGTTGCTGGTGTTGCTGCTGTGATTCGTTCTTATTTTCCTAAGCTTTCAGCAGGTCAAGTAAAACAAGTTTTAATGGACAGCGGATTGTCTTCAAAATCACCAGTAGTTTTAGGTGGAGAAGAATCTAATGTAAAACCATTTAATACTATTTCCACTTCTGGAAAAATGGTGAATTTATATAATGCCTTAATTATGGCAAGTAAAATGTAATACTGAAATAAATATGAAGTTAGTTTTAAATAGCCTTTTCGTGCTTTTTGTTTTTGTTGCTTCGGCACAAAACAATACAAGTTATTGGCAACAAAAAGTAGATTATAAGATGGAAATTGACATGAATGTCAAGACCCATCAATACAAAGGAAGTCAAGAACTAACTTACACAAACAACTCACCCGATACTTTGTATCGGGTGTTTTACCATTTGTACTTTAATGCTTTTCAGCCAGGAAGTGAAATGGATGTTCGTTCGCTAACAATTAAAGACCCTGATAGAAGAGTAGGTGACCGTATTTCAAAATTATCTCCTTCAGAAATTGGATATATCAAGCCTTCCAAACTTACTCAAGACGGTAAAAACCTAAATTATGAAGTAGTAGGAACTGTTTTAGAAGTAGAATTAAACACTCCTATTTTACCAAATACTTCATCTGTTTTTAATATGAAATGGGACGCACAAGTACCTGTTCAAATTAGACGTTCTGGTCGTGATAATTCCGAAGGAATTGCTTATTCAATGACACAATGGTACCCGAAAATGGCAGAATACGATTTTCAAGGATGGCATGCAGATCCTTATATCGCAAGAGAATTTCACGGAGTTTGGGGAGATTTTGATGTTAAAATAAAACTAGACGAAAACTATATTGTTGGTGGTACAGGATACCTTCAAAATGGAGATGCAGAAAGTTTGGGAGAAAAATCAAAAAAGAAAACAAGAACATGGCATTTTAATGCTCCTAATGTGCACGATTTCACTTGGGCTGCAGATAACGAATACATTCATGATACTTATGAAGGACCCAACGGAGTAACTTTAAACTTCTATTATAAAAATAATCCGGAAATATCTGAAAACTGGAAAAACCTTCAGCCAAAAACAGCCGAAATAATGGCTTATTACAACAAACATATTGGGAACTACCCTTATAAACAATACTCGGTAGTACAAGGTGGCGATGGAGGTATGGAGTATGCAATGTGTACTTTAATTACTGGTAATAGAAAGCTAGGAAGCCTAATTGGAGTGACCGCTCACGAAATGGCACATACTTGGTTTCAGTTTTTACTAGCAACCAATGAAAGTAAGCACGAATGGATGGACGAAGGATTTACTTCTTACATTTCAGATTTAGCAATGATTGAAGTAATGAACAAAGAAAACGATAATCCTTTTGAAGGTTCTTATAAAAACTACACGTATTTAGCTAAAAGTGGAAAAGAACAACCGTTGTCTACTCACGCGGATCGTTATGAATTTAATCAAAGCTATGGAATTGCAGCGTATAGTAAAGGTGAGGTGTTTTTAGCTCAATTAAGTTATGTAATTGGTAAAGAAAATTTAGAAAAAACTTTGCTTCGTTACTTTAAAGAGTGGGCGTTTAAACATCCAACTCCAAACGATTTTATTCGAGTTGCTGAAAAAGTTTCAGGAGCAGAATTAGATTGGTATTTAACCGATTGGACACAAACAACCAACACGATAGATTATAGCATTAAAGGAGAGGTGTTTGAAGGAAATAAAACCAAAATTTCGTTAGATCGAATAGGTTTAATGCCAATGCCAATTGAAGTGGGTGTTAAATATGAAGATGGTACGAAAGAGCTATTCTACATCCCTTTACAAATGATGCGTATGAACAAACCAAATCCATATCCTAAAAAGAAATGGACAGTTTTAAAAGACTGGGCTTGGGCTTATCCAACTTACGAATTTGAAATTGATAACGGTAAGAAGGTAAAGAGTGTTTCGATTGATCCGTTTCAATTAATGGCTGATATTAATCTTGAAAACAATAGCTTTATTGTAGAGTAATTAAGCTTTAAATAATATTCAAATTACAAATAAAACCGCTTTTTATTAGCGGTTTTATTTATTTAAAAACTTGTTGAAATTACCTTCATATAATCTTGGGGGGGCTTTTAAACTAAGTTTCTCTTGTTGCTCTTGGTCTTCCCAAATTAAGCTAAAGCCCAAATCCTTATTCATATCATACGAATCATATCTTGAGGTAATAATAGCATAAATATAATTTTTATCAAGAGGAGTGTCTCTATAAAATTTTAGAACTGCGCCAATGATATAGAAAAAATTTTCATTACTATCTGCTGTTATACTGTGGCAATAAAAAACTGGAGGAGATTGTTTATTATAATTAACCAAATGTTCTGGAGTCAAATCATTTTCCATAAGTTTTTGATTTTTTATGAGTTGATATGTTTCCATAGTCAAAGGAAAATATAAACTATGACCCGCATAATTACCTTTTTCATCCTCAACTAATAAATTTAATTCAGGTAAAATCTGAATTGCTTTTTTAATAACTTGTTTGGAAATAGTTTTAAGTGAATCTCCTTGATACAAAGTATATTTAATAATATTATTAATATCCTTTTCGGAGTTAATATGACGAATTTTATTACTTACTAAATCAATATTTTCTTTAATCCAACTTATTTCCGGAAGGGTATTAGATAAAGGAGTAAGGGAGTATTTTCTTAAATTAAAATCATAAAACGTAGGGATTGGGTAAGAAGTATTTAAATTCCGAATAACTTGATACGGAATAAAGGTAATAGCTACCATTTCCTCTTCCTTTTCTGGTTTTAACAAGGTTTGGTTTTTTTCCCAACGTAAAATAGTGCGAACATCCACATCAAAACTTGAAGCTAAATCGGTTTGAGAAATATCGTTAAGCTCTCTATATTCTATAAGAAGCTCTCCAATAGAGGTGTATTTTTTCATGTGTGGTAAAGTTAGTAGGTATAAAATTAACACTTTTTTACCACAACCGGACATCGCATGTCATATACCTACCTAAAATGTCGCAATACTTTTGTACAAAATTATAAACTATGTTACGAAAAAATTTGATTTTACTAGAATATATGGTGATTAAACGAATAGAAAAAGACACCGTAAGGTTAGATGCAATCCGAAGCATCAGCAAGCTTTTATCTGAAGCTAATATTGAATTAGACAAAATTATTAAAGAAAATGAAATTGAGTTACTAGAAGAATTAGTAGCTATTAAAGGAAGAAAATTAAGTTATTCAGAAACCGAATTAATAGAAGAGATTTTTAATAGTAACGAAAAAATATAATGAGCAAAATAACAAAATTAATGATACAGACAAAGCTCCTACTGCTAGAATATACTGCTGTAAATGATGGTTCCCAAAACCATTGGAAATTAGCTGCAATTAGAAACATTAGAGATCTATTGCTTGGTTTAGATTTAAATGCCGAAATAGTTCCTGTTAATAATACAGATAAATTACAAAAATTGATAAGCTCCTTAAAAGGAAAAAAATTAACAAATGAAGAATCAAAACTGATTAAAGAATTAGTAACTATTTAAATAAATGAAGATGAAAGTGAATTATCGCCTCGAGGTAGAATATCAAGTTTTTGGAGAAAAAGGAAAAACTTTTTTTGAAACCAAAAACTATGTATTTAATTCTGAAAACTCTTTACAAAACCGAAAAGAAGCAATAGATAAATATGCAAGTTTTCGACATATTTTTGAGTTGGCTTCTAAAGTTACAAACGATATAAAATTATCGGTAACCGAAGTTATTAATAAAAAAGAAAAAGGATTTAAAATTCCATTTTTAAATGTTTATTATTCTACTGAAAAATTCACTTCAAAAAACCTTGGAACTCTTTTGTTTGGAGGTTATTTAAATGAGTTTAACGAGCGTATTCTAGAGTTAGAACAAGAACGTAAACTTTATGAAAAAACAAGATAATAGGGCTTAAAACAGAAGTGCTTGAAGACTATAAAGGGTGCTCTTATAAGGTAATTAACAACAGTCCTTTTACCGAAGAAGATTTTTGTATGTTTAAGAATAGTTTTGAACTAAAAGAGATGATTGTTGGAATTTGATTTTAAATTGTTAAAGTTTTCCCTAGGACATGCAATGTCATATAATAGACAGAACATCCAACGTACATTTGCACCATAATTAGTTTATAGATTGATTGTTTAGTTGTTTATGTAGGAGTAGTTAACCTACTTATTGCCCCCAAATTTTAGATGAGCGAACGTGAAAGCGTTCGCTTTTTTTTATATAGTTATTAAATGTTGATTTAGTTAGTAAACCTTCATAATTTCTTACTTTTACACAAACAAAAAAATATCATGAAAAAAATAGTAACTCTTATAATTCTAACATTTTTTATCAATAGTCTTTCAGCTCAAAAAATGTCGCCTTACAAAATTTACACTGCAAAAGGTAAGCAAGTTTCTTATAAAAAAATGATGAAAACCCTTGCTAAAAAAGACATCGTACTTTTTGGAGAGCTTCATAACAACTCCATCGCACATTGGTTACAATACGAAATTACTGCCGAGCTTCACAATTCCAGACAGCTAATATTAGGTGCCGAAATGATGGAAGCCGATAACCAAGACGAACTTAATAGCTATTTAAAAGGCGACATCGATGCAAAAAAACTAGACACTGTTGCTAGACTTTGGCCAAATTATAAAACAGATTACGCACCATTAATCAATTTTGCAAAGGACAATAACCTTCCGTTTGTAGCAACCAATATTCCAAGACGTTTTGCAAGTAAAGTATATAAAGAAGGTTGGAAAGCATTAGAAGAATTATCTGCCGAAGAAAAAACATGGGTCGCTCCTTTGCCAATTCCTTTTGATGCTGAATTGCCTACTTATAAAGAAATTTTAAAAATGATGGGCGAACATGGTTCTCCAGAATTGGTAATGGCTCAAGCTTCTAAAGATGCTACTATGGCATATTTTATTTTGAAAAATTACACAGCAGAAAGTTTATTTATTCATTATAATGGTGCTTTCCATTCAGATAAATACGAAGGAATTTTATGGTATTTAAAGAAAAATCAACCTAACTTAATGTACGGAACCATCTCTACTGTTTCTCAAGAAAACATCAACACATTTGAAGATGAAAACTTAGGAAAAGCAGATTTTATCATTGTAGTAGACAGTAACATGACAGATACTTATTAAAAATAACTTGTTTTTTAATACATACCACTTTTAAATAAAAATATTGTATTTTTATAGGACTAAATAGTCTTATTTGTGAAATCCTTATTTTTTATTGGTGCCCTGTTCTTTTTATTTCCATTTTATGTAACTGCACAGTTAGATTCTACAAAAATAAAAAAGCTAACATTTACAGGGGATTTTCGGTTTAGAATAGAACAGGACTGGAATTCAAGAAAACTTGATGGAACTTATCGAGACAACCGTTCCAGGTTAAGGTATCGCTTAAGAATTGGAGCAAATTATCAATTCAACCATTGGGCAGAAATAGGGACAAGAATTAGAACAGGTTATCGTGAAAAACAACAAGATCCTCACTTAACTTTAGGAGATGGGTTTAATGAATTTGGAACAATTCCA
>JASFZG010000093.1:0-20114 GCA_046055745.1 Flavobacteriaceae bacterium
CGATGGTCAAACGCTTTACTATTCATTAAATAATGATGAAACAGAGATATTTAATAACATTTTTGAGTCTATAGAATTAATTAGAAAAACAGCATAAATATTAGAAAAATGAAAACAGAAAAAACATCAAAAAATGCAGCATATACAGGTTTGTTTGCTGCTGTAGCTGCATCATCTTGTTGCATACCGCCTGTTATTGCATTAATTGCTGGCGTTGGAGGAAGTGCATCTACTCTATCTTGGATGGAACCTTTTAGACCCTATTTAATAGGTTTAGCTATAGTCGCAATTGGCTATGCTTGGTATAATTATTTAAAACCTAAAAATGCCGATGATTGTGGTTGTGAAGTTGATGCAAAACCGAAATGGTTTCAAACCAAAGGGTTTTTAATTGGCATTACATTGTTTGCTTCAATTTCAATTGCTTTCCCTTATTATGCTCATATTTTTTACCCTGATAATAAAAAAGAAGTTGTAATAGTTAATCAATCAGATATACAAACGGTAAATTTCGGTGTAAAAGGAATGACTTGTGCCTCTTGTGAAGAACACGTTAAACACGCAGTTAATGAATTAGAAGGAATAGTTGATGTAAACGCTTCGTTTGAAAATGCAAAAGCAAAAGTGAAATACGACAAATCAAAAACTTCTAAAGAAGATATTGTAAAAGCAATTAACGCAACAGGCTATAAAGTTATTAATGAATAAAACTTAATATTATGAAAAATCTATTAATTGTCTCAACTCTTGCTGTGCTATTCATTTCTTTTGAAGCGAATGCACAAAATATTACAACAGAACAACATCAGGAAACTATAAATAGTGTGGATAAAACCATAAAATTCAAAATCACTGGTATTACTTGTGCTGGTTGCTCAAACACAATTTACAAAACTTTAGAAAATGTAGATGGTGTGATAGAACATTCTGTCGAATATCCAGGAGACATTGCAATCATAAAATTTGATGATACTAAAACGAATATTGAAGAATTAAAAAATATTATTGAAAAGAAAGGATATAAAGTTGAATTGATTAAACCTAAATCCTAAATAAATCTCAAAGTAAAATGAATAAAAATACAGAAACCATAAAATTAATCATTAATGGAATGACTTGTAGTGGTTGTTCATCACATATCGAAAAAGATATGAGTACTATTGATGGTATTATAAGCAGTTCAGTAAATCACGAAACCAATAATGGAGAGTTTACTTTTGAGACAACCAAATTTTCAAAAAATAAGGTGATTGAAGCCGTTAACAAGGTTGGAAATTATCAAGTTATTGAAGAAAAAGAAGATTGCTGTACAACTTCCAATTCAGATGATTTTGACTTAATAATAATTGGTGGTGGTTCAGCAGCATTTTCAGCAGCCATAAAAGCCGAAAGTTTAGGACTTACCTCTTTAATGATAAATGGTGGATTGGACTTTGGTGGAACTTGTGTAAATGTAGGTTGTGTACCTTCAAAAAATCTGATAAGAGCAGCAGAAACAGCCTATCACGCAAATCATTCTAATTTTAAAAGCATTCAACCTTTAGGAGCGGAAATTGATTTTAAACAATTAATAAAAGACAAAAAAGAGTTAGTTTCCGCTTTACAACAACAAAAATATATGGATGTTGTAAGTGACTTTGAAAACTTAACAATGCTAAAAGGATGGGCAGAATTTGTAGATAACAAAACCATTATTGTTGATAGAAAAGACAAGTACACAGCTACAAACTTTATTATTGCAACTGGAGCAACTACAAACATTCCTCAAATTGAAGGATTAAATGAAATTGAATTTTTGACCAATGTTTCGCTATTTGATTTAGAAGAAAAACCTAAAAGTCTAACCATTATGGGAGCAGGTTATATTGGATTGGAAATTGCTCAAGCTTATAGTCGATTAGGAGTAAAAGTGCGTATTATAGAATTTACCGATAGACCTTTAAGAAGTCAAACCGAAGATATTACAGATGTGTTAGTTGAGCAATATAAAAACGAAGGAATAGAAATCCTTCCAAACTTCAGAGCCTTTAAATTTGAAAAATCAGGTACTGACACTATTATTCATTGTAAGTGTCCAGATGGTTCTACTACCCAATTAATTGAAAAAGGGCATATTGTTGTTGCAACAGGAACAAAACCGAACACTTCAAAATTAGGTTTAGAAAACCTTGATTTAAAACTAACAGAAAGAGGTCATATTGTTGTTAATGAAAAAATGGAAACTAATATTTTAAATATTTATGCAGCTGGTGATGTGACAAACACACCGCCTTTTGTTTATACAGCAGCAACCGAAGGAAATACAGCAGTAAATAATGCCTTTTCATTATTGAAAAACAACGTTGATTACACATCGTTACCTTGGGTAGTATTTACAGACCCTCAAATTGCGGGAACAGGAATGGATGAAGTAGAAGCCGAAAAATTAGGTATCCCTTTTGAAGTATCTAAATTAGATTTAATTCACGTTCCAAGAGCATTAGCAGCTCAAGATACAAGAGGATTTATAAAGTTAATTCGCAATACGGAAACAGATAAATTAATAGGTGCAAGATTAATAGCACCTGAAGGTGGAGAACTTATACAACAATTAAGTATGGCTATTAAGTTTGGTATAACAGTAAAAGAATTGGCTGAAAGTTTTTATCCATACTTAACGCTTGGAGAAGGTGTAAAATTAGCTGCAATTACCTTTGGAAAAGATGTTTCTAAATTAAGTTGTTGTGCCTCTTAATAGTTCTTTTTGACGGCCTCATAAAATTTTGGTCAAAACAATAGGAGAAATGAGCGC
This sequence comes from Flavobacteriaceae bacterium, assembly GCA_046055745.1. Lineage (GTDB taxonomy): Bacteria > Bacteroidota > Bacteroidia > Flavobacteriales > Flavobacteriaceae > Marifrigoribacter. The sequence goes on from JASFZG010000093.1 coordinate 2,792, forward strand.
CCATATTTTAGGGGTTTAGTAATGCTGTTTCTTAATAGTTCAATTATACAAAGAAATTCAAAGTAATGTTAATAGTTACAATGTTTCCTAAAATATAGTGAATGAACCGTAATTGTTCCAAAATTATATGCAGCCTTGAATTTTTGTTTCTTTTGTTTCAAGACAAAAGATAATGAAAAAGGAAAAAAAAGAATAATCGGAGTTCTACATATAGCAAGTGTATAGAAATTTATTTTTCTTAAATTTTATACTCTTGAGGCAATCCACGAGAATCGCGTGAATTTTTTTATAACGTACATTTTATCGAATTCGCGATTTTTAATAAGAGCAAAAAGGTTAGCTTTTATTTTGGCGTTGGCAAGCGGCTGGAAATTGTGGTTTAAAAATAATTGCATTAGCAATTTTGTTTTAAGCAAACAATCGAGCGCTTGGTAGCGGCTATTTTACATAACGGCTAATTATAGATACAAATGTTTTATAAACTCTGCGAAGCAAACCGCTTATTAGTTTAATGACCCAAGTTCCAATTATTCTTATGAAAACGAATGCTTCTGGGATATTTTACATAATATAGAATTATAGCTATCAAATGGATAAACCACTATTATAAACAAAACAATACATTTGTACTATAATTAATATTATGTCAAATAGATAATTTCAGTACACATACCCTTCAGCTCTTTTAATTGTATTATTTTTGCTTTATGCAGCAATCCCAAATCTCCCGTTTTGAATTCGTAGCCTTAATGGCTTTTCTTATGTCGGTAGTTGCTTTGGCGATTGATGCATTACTTCCTGCTTTAGATATTATTGGATATTCTATTGGAACTAATAACGCAGCTGAAAACCAGTTGTTAATCACCATGATTTTTCTTGGCTTGGGTTTTGGTCCTTTATTGTTTGGACCCATTTCCGACAGTCTTGGTAGAAAACCTGTGGTCTATATGGGTTTTACAGTATTTATTATGGCAAGTTTTGTTTGTATTTATGCTCCTAATTTAGAAACGATGATTATTGGGAGAATCCTTCAAGGTATCGGACTTTCAGCTCCAAGAACTATAAGTATTGCAATTATTCGAGATCGATTTAACGGAGATCGTATGGCAAAAATAATGTCTTTTGTGGTGGTTATATTTTTACTGGTTCCGATTATTGCTCCCGCTTTAGGAAAATTTATTTTAGACCATTATAATTGGCAGGCTATTTTTTATGCTCAAATTGGTTTTAGTCTATTTATTTCTTTCTGGTTTTGGAAACGACAACCCGAAACACTTATTCCTGAAAAGCGTATTAAATTTTCAAAACACTTATTTGTTGATGGTTTTAAAGAACTAATAAAATTCAAACGAACACTTGCCTTTACGGTTATTTCTGGTTTTGTTACAGGCTCTTTTATGGTGTATTTAAGTAGTTCGCAGCAAGTATTTCAGGAACAATATTTACTGAAAGAAGAGTTTCCTCTTATCTTCGCAGGCCTTGCTATTGCTATGGGATTTTCTATTTTTTTAAACGGAATTATCGTTATGAAATTCGGAATGGAAAAACTAATAACCTTTTCTTTATTCCTTTATTTTATAGTTTCAATAGTATATGTTATTCTATTTTACAACACCGAAAATCCTCCTATTGAAATCTTATTGACATTCTTTGCGCTTCAGTTTTTTGCTTTGGGATTCTTATTCGGAAACTTACGGTCTATCGCAATGCAACCTGTAGGTCATATTGCAGGAATTGCTTCGGCTATCACAGGATTAATTTCAACCTTAATGGCAGTTCCAATTAGTATATTTATTGGTAAATATGTTTCGGATACTGCGCTTCCATTGTTTTTAGGTTTTTCAATTAGTTCCTTTTTATCAATATTAATGCTGTTTTATATTAAATTGAAACTAAAAAATAAACCACAAACTAAATAAGAATGTGGTTTATAATAGATAAAATTAATTGTTTTAATTAACTAAAGCCATTCCAAGAAGTAATTCATCATATCTTCTTTAAGGTCATAATGTAATTTTATATAATTACGCATATCATCACGCAAAGTACTTTGTTCGGTTTGTAAACGACCATCGATATCTTCCGCATAATCTGCTTTATTTACGTTTTTCATTTTTGATTTACAGCGATGCATTAATTTTGAAATTGCCGCTTGTTCCAACATTATTCTATTCTGAAAAACTTCTATTTCTTTCATAGATTTATGCTGATAGTCACGTTCTGCAATCTCTTCCAGTTTTTCCTGAAAGGTATCCATCTCGTTAAAATGAAAACGTAATTCACGCTTCCAAGTTTCTAAATTGAACTTTAAGTCGCTTAAATATAAAACTTTAGACTCCATATTGTTTGATTTTTTATTTAGTTATTATTGATTTTATGCTTCTACTAATAATCCTTTTTGAATATTGGCTGGTACTGGTTCAAAAGATGAAAACTTAGAACTAAAGGTTGCTCTACCTTGTGTTAAGGAACGCAAATCTGTTGAGAATCCGTACAACTCTGCCAATGGTGTGTTACATTTTAAAATTTGATAATTATCATTACTTTCAAAACTTAATATAATAGATCTACGTGATTGTAAATCGGTCATTACATTACCTACCATTTCTTCCGGTACCTTTACTATCAGCTCTTGTACTGGTTCTAATAATTTTGGCTTACTATTTAAAAAGGCTTCTTTAAAAGCATGTGCTCCTGCTATTTTAAATGAAATATCATTAGAATCTACCGAGTGCATTTTTCCGTCATAAACCATTACTCGAATATCTCGAACATAAGATTTAGTTAACGGACCTTCTTCCATTACTTCCAAAATTCCTTTCATTACTGAAGGTAAATAACGCAAGTCGATAACACCACCAACAATACAGTTATAGAAAATTAGTTTTCCACCCCAAGGTAAATCAACTTCCTCTTTTCCTCTAATATTGAACCCTTCTGGGTCTTCCATTCCTTCTAACCAAGGCTCAATTTTCATATGTACTTGTGCAAATTGACCAGATCCACCCGATTGTTTTTTATGTTTGTAACTAGCAGAAGTAGAACGTTGAATGGTTTCTCTATATGATATTTTAGGTTGTTCAAACTGCGCTTCAACTCCGTAAATGTTTTTCAGCGCCCAGTTAATGGTCACTAAATGCAGTTCCCCTTGACAGCCCAAAATCATTTGTTTTTGTTCTTTAGAATACTCTACAATTACCGTTGGATCTTGTACATGAATCTTTTTAAGAGCATCATTTAATTTTTCATCATCGTTCTTATCTACCGCTGAAACTGCTTTTTTAATACGAGAATCGGGATAATTAATAGGTTTGATCGTTATTGGATTTCCTATGGTATGAAGCGTATCGTTGGTATTAGTGAATTTTAATTTTAAAGTTGCACCAATATCTCCAACAGTTAATTTGGTAACTGCTTTCCTATTTTTACCATCCATGATGAATAATTGATTGATAATTTCAATTTTATCATTTCGAGAATTCTCTAACTTATCATTGACATTTATCTCTCCTGATTTTACTTTGAAGAACGTCAACTGACCCAAATTCTCCTGTAACACAGTCTTAAAAACAAATAATGAAGTTGGAGCATCAGCTTTACGTAAAATAGTATCTCCTTCTACACTTTGTTCGGGTTTTAAATCGGAAGCAGCAGGTGCTACATTATCAATAAAGCCCATCAAACGACCTGCTCCCATATCATTTAAGGCGGAAACACAAAATACTGGAAACAGCTCGTGGTTTAACATTCCTGCTTTGATCCCTTGTCTTAATTCATCTTCATTTAAAGTTCCTTTTTCAAAGAAAAGTTCCATTAATTCTTCATCATTTTCGGCTGCTTTTTCTACGAGTTCATTATGGAGCTTATCAGCTAATTCTCTGAAATTTCCTCCAATTTCTAATTTCTCTGGCTTCCCTCCTTTAGATCCAAACTTATATACTTTCATTTTAAGTACATCTAATATGCATTGCTCTCCATCAATTTTTAAAGGATATTGAATTTGTACCGCATTGTTTCCTACCAATTCCCGAATAGATTTTAAACTTTCGTCAAAATCACAAGCAGGATGATCTATTTGGTTAATTACAAATATGGTCGGTTTCTGATATTTATCGATGTAATTCCAAATAATTTCAGTCCCTACTTCTACTCCGTATTGTCCGTTAACAACATTAACAATACTATCTGCTACACGGATGGAAGAAATGATTTCACCAATAAAATCATCCAATCCTGGAGTGTCCAGAATATTTATTTTATAGTTGCGCCACTCGGTATGAAGTGGCGTGGCAAAGACCGAAGTCTCTCTTTCTTGTTCTATTTCGTGGTAATCGGAAACCGTGTTTTTTTGCTCTACCGTACCACGTCTGTTGAGGAGTCCAGCCTCGAAAAGCATCGTCTCAGCCAAAGTGGTTTTCCCACTGTTATGAGCTCCAACGAAAGCTACATTTTTAATGTGTTTGTCATCGTATATTTTCATTTGCTTAGGTTTTAATGGCTAGCGAAAAAATAGAATCGCTATATTAATATTAATTCTTTGAAAAAATTATGATTCAAATTCATAATTTTTGTTGCTTTTATTTGAAGGAATAAAGCTAAACAATAACCAAATCTTAAAATATGATTTATGTTAGCTTTTGAAAATAATTCAGAATGTTAAGAGAATTCTTACAAACTGAACTATTTTTACTATCTAAAAGTATGAAAAAAAAGAATGTTAACCAATTGATATGTTGAAGAATGTGAAAAAGGGTTAGATTGTAGAGGTTAGAAGATGGAAGCCTGAAGACAGTTAGATTGTCTGGTTGAGCGCAGTCGAAACCTATTGTATTATAGAATCAATAATGAGATAACGTCGGTCATTCCTTCCTAGTTAAGACAATAGTCACCCTTTAGGGCTGGGGTATTTGAAGCTAGATGCTAGAAGTTAGTAGACAGAAGTCGGAAGGCAGTTGATTTGTCTGGTTGAGCGCAGTCGAAACCTATTGTATTATAAATCAATAATGAGATAACATCGGTCGTTCCTTCCTCGTTAAGACAATAGTCACCCTTTAGGGCCGGGGTATTTGAAGCTAGATGCTAGAAGTTTGAAGACGAAGGACTGAAGTTAGAAGATAATAGTTGAAATGTCACACTGAGCGCAGTCGAAGTGCTTTCGTAATCTAAAAAGCATCATTTAATCAATCAAGCCCTTTCATTTTCAACTTCAAGTTCAAGTTCATCCCGATGGCTATCGGGATCAACTCCCTTCCCAATAATATCCAGTCTTTAAATAAGCACCTTCCTTAAAACCAATAGGATGATCTATATCGTGTTGCGTTTTATTATGAATCGTAAAGAGTCTTGGCTGATCATTTAAAACTTCTTTATTTATTTGAAAGAATTCATCAGCAGTCACTCTCGAAGAGCAAGACGCCAATACCAGCATCCCTCCTTTTGAAGTTAATTGAACTCCCAATTCTGCTAATTCTTTATATTTCTTTTTTGCTTTACCGATTTCCTTTTTACTTTTTGCAAAGGATGGCGGATCAATCACTACTACATCAAATGTTTTTCTTTTAGAAATGAATTCTCGCAATACCTCAAAAGCATCTCCTGCAACGGTGATATGTTTTCCTGAATACGAATTTAATTTCCCGTTTTCAATAGCCAAAGCTAATGCTTGCTTGCTTATATCGACACTTGTTACTTCGGTCGCTCCATTGGCTAATGCGTGTACTGAAAAGCCTCCAGCATACGAAAATACGTCTAATACAGTTTTTCCTTTGGAAAGTTCCCCTACTAATTTTCGGTTGTTACGATGGTCCAAAAAATAACCCGTTTTATGTCCTTTTATTACATTGGCGGAAAAATGGACTCCGTGTTCTACAAAAGGAATGACTTCATTTTTTAATTCACCGTAAAGTACTTGCCCTTCTGTTAATCCGAAGGTTTTTTCTTTATTCTGAAGTGATCTACTTAAACGTAAAACTACAGTTTCACAAGAACTGACTTCAATTAATTTCTCCAAAATCATTTGTAAATACGGAAACCAAATCGCCGAATAAATTTTAATCACCAATACCTTATTATATACATCGGCAATGAAACCAGGGAAACCGTCGTTTTCACCAAATAATAAACGGTAACTATTTGTGTTGGTTTCTAATAATGGAATTCGGATTGCATAAGCGCTGTTTATCTTTTCCGAAAAGAATTCTTTATCCAACTTCGCTCCTCCTCCACTATGTACCATTTTAATCCGAATGGGAGAATCTGGGTCATACAAACCCACACCAATTACCTTATTTTTTGTATGACTAAAGATAATAGCAATATCGCCAGAGATACCTTCTTTATTGATTTTTTCAATGCTATCAGTAAAAATCCAAGGATGTTCACTTCTAACATTTCGCTCTCCAACAACTGTTAATTTAACAGCAAGGATATTGGGTTGTATATGAGGAAATTCTACGATATTAATAAGAAATTAATGCTTGCAATGCTATTTTAAATCTGTTCTTCGGAAGGTAATTTGCTTCCAGATTTGCTGCAAAAGGAATGGGAGTATCTAAACTCGCCACACGTTTTACAGGAGCGTCTAATTGTTCGAAGCATTCTTCCATAATCATTGCTGAAATATCGGAAGCAATTCCGCCAAACATAGCGTCTTCTTGAAGTATAATCACTTTTCCTGTCTTTTTAACGGAAGTAAATATAGCTTCGGTGTCTAAAGGAGCTAAGGTTCTTAAATCTATTAAATCTGTTGAAATATTGGAAAGCTCTTCCAAAGTATTCATAGCCCAATGTACTCCAGCACCATAGGTGATAATAGTCACGTCGTTTCCTTCTTTTAAAATTGCTGCTTTTCCTATCGGAAGGGTATAATAATCAGTAGGAACTTCTTGTCGTATGCTTCGGTATAAAGCTTTATGTTCAAAAAACAACACCGGATTTGGATCTTCAATTGCAGTAGCCAACAATCCTTTTGCATCATAAGGGAAGGCTGGATATACCACTTTTAAACCGGGAGTATGCGTAAACCAAGCTTCATTGGTCTGACTATGAAACGGCCCCGCTCCTACGCCAGCACCACAAGGCATTCTAATTACTACATCAGCGTTTTCATTCCAACGGTAATAAGATTTAGCTAATAAATTTACAATCGGATTAAAGCCTGTTGAGGCAAAATCTGAAAACTGCATCTCCATCATTGTTTTATAACCACTTATAGAAAGTCCCATTGCTGCCGAAACGATTGCCGATTCACAAATAGGTGTATTCCGAACACGTTCTTTTCCAAATTCTTCTAAAAAGCCATCGGTAATTTTAAAGACTCCACCGTATTCAGCGATGTCTTGTCCCATTAAAATTAGGTTGTCGTGACGTTGCATCGATTGCTTTAATCCTTCAGAAATCGCGTCTACTAATCGTATGTTTTCTTTTTTATTGTTTTCTTTAACTTCAACATATTCAAATGGTTGAAACACATCATTTAATTCATTAGTTACAGTAGATTCCATTTCAGGTTCAGCAAAAGCAATTTCTAAACCATCATTAATTTCTTTTAAAATTTCTTGTTTATAGGCTACTTGAATCTCTTCAGTTAAAATCCCTTCATTTCGCAAATAAGCTGAGTAATTTTCTATTGGATCTCTAAGATCCCACATTTGTAATAATTCCTTCGGAACGTATTTAGTACCACTAGCCTCTTCGTGTCCACGCACCCTAAAGGTTTTAAATTCCATCAATATCGGACGTGGGTTAATTCGCATATCTTCCGCCAATTCTTTTACACGCGTATAAACCTCTAAGATATTATTCCCTTCAATTATGTGCGCTTCCATTCCGTAACCAATGCCACGATCTCTTAAATTCTCACAATTAAATTGTTCTGAAGTAGGTGTTGAAAGTCCGTATCCGTTGTTTTCAACACAAAACATAACAGGCAGGTTCCAAACAGAAGCTACATTAAGTGCTTCGTGAAAATCACCTTCACTTGTTCCGCCATCGCCTGTAAATACTGCACAAACTTGATTACTTCTTTTTAATTTATTAGCCAATGCAATTCCATCTGCAACCCCAAATTGAGGTCCTAGATGCGAAATCATCCCTATAATATTAAACTCTTGAGTACCAAAGTGAAAACTACGATCACGCCCTTTTGTAAATCCGTTAGCCTTCCCCTGCCATTGGGAAAAGAGTCGTTCTAAAGGAATTTCTCTTCCTGTAAACACTCCTAAATTACGATGCATCGGTAAAATGTATTCGTCTTTATCTAAAGCGGCAGTAACTCCCACCGAAATTGCCTCCTGACCAATACCACTAAACCACTTGGATATTTTTCCTTGTCGTAAAAGTATCAACATTTTCCCCTCGATCAAACGAGGCTTTAACATTGATTTATATAGTTTTAGTAAGGTTTTATCGTCTAAATTATTTCTATTATATTCAAACTGAATATTACTAGCTGTATTGGTTTCCATCACTTTGTTTTAGCATTTCAAAAGTAGAAAAAAACAGTAGCTTACAAGCATTTTCTTTTCATTTTTTATCATATTAATGTAATGAATGATATTATGGTATAATGCCTTAATGATTAAAACTCAGCTTGCATTTTTATTTTATTTTGAAGAGATGACTTGTACTATATATTCTAATTTTTTTTTCTAATGATTTTGGTATATTTGCCTTGTTAAAATTAAAACAAATGACAAATATACCGAGTGTTGATTTGGCTGATTTTCTTTCGGGAGATCCAGAGAGAAAACAAAAGTTCGTTAATGAAATAGGAACCGCATATTCTGAAATAGGATTTGCTTCCGTAAAAAATCATTTTTTAAGCGAAGCACTAATGACAAGTCTTTACAAGGAAGTAAAAGATTTTTTTGCACTTCCTGAAGAAGTAAAACAGAAATATGAAATTGAAGGATTAGGAGGACAACGTGGTTATATTTCTTTCGGAAAAGAACATGCAAAAGGAAAAAAAGAAGGAGATTTAAAAGAGTTTTGGCATTTTGGTCAGGAACCTTCAGCAGATGCAAATTTAATCGAAACTTATCCTGAAAATGTAATTGTACAAGAACAACCTACTTTTAATGAAGTGGGAATGGAAGCCTATCAATTATTAGAAAAAACTGGGGTTTACGTACTGCGAGCATTGGCTTTATATGTGGGTATTGATGAATTTTATTATGATAATTGGGTGGCAAACGGAAACAGTATTTTACGACCAATCCACTACCCTCCTATTATAGATGAACCCAAAGGAGCTGTTCGAGCAGGAGCTCACGGAGATATTAATTTAATTACCTTATTAATGGGTGCTTCCGCAGGAGGATTGCAGGTTTTAGGGAAAGATGGAAACTGGGTGGAGGCCAAACCAGAAGAAGGAAATTTAGTAATTAATGTGGGTGATATGTTAGAACGTCACACCAATAACAAGTTACGATCAACTATTCACAGAGTTGTGAATCCACCAAAAGAGGAATGGGGAACAGCGAGATATTCGATTCCGTTTTTCTTACATCCAAGAAGTGAAAAGAAACTAAATTGTCTAGAAGAATGTATTGATGAAAATCATCCAAAAGCTTTTGATGATATTACATCAGGAGAGTTTTTGAATCAGCGGTTACGTGAGATTGGGTTGATGTAATAATAATTCTGAATTCAGAATTCTCAATTCTTAATTAATAAACATGGATTTACAAGATCAATTAAAAAACTTATTTCCAGAGCATACTCCTTCTGAAGGGCCTGAATCTGTTGAAGAATCAGCAATTTGGTTGCAAGATGATCCTATGGTTTGCAAATATGAAAAGCGAAAAGGAAAAGCAACCACTATCATTGAAGGCTATACTGGAGCTACCTCCGATTTTAAACAATTAGCAAAAGAGATTAAAAAACTGCTAAGTGTTGGAGGAAGTTTTAAAAATGAACAGATTATTATTCAAGGTGATTACCGAGATAAGATTATGAGCTTTTTAAAAGATAAAGGATTTAAAGTGAAGCGTGTTGGGGGTTGATTAGTACGTACCCTTCGTTATGATTCTCTTTTGATCGAATCACTCAGGGTACTAAAATATAAAAATGCAATGTTGCTGAGTGATGCGAGGCACGAGCATTGTATCGAAGTAACCGAACCCTTCGATACGATTCTCTTTAGGTCGAATCACTCAGGGTACTTAATAGTAACAATCAAAGGTTGCTGAGTGTTTTCGCCATAGCGAAAATGTATCGAAGTAACCGAAATTAAAGTTTAATTAATAAGATCCCTGCTGAAGTTTATATTGAGCGGAGTCGAAATACAGGAATTAGCATGAAAATAAAAGAATCAGAATTAATATTAAACGCAGATGGTAGTGTTTATCACCTGAATTTAAAACCAGAAAATATTGCAGATACTGTAATATTTGTTGGCGACCAAGATCGAGTTGAAAAAATCACAAAGCATTTTGACAATATCGAATTCTCTACTCAAAAAAGAGAGTTTAAAACACAAACTGGAACCTATAAAGGAAAGCGTATTACGGTGATGTCCACAGGAATTGGGCCCGATAATATCGATATTGTGCTTAATGAGCTAGATGCATTGGTGAATATCGATCTTAAAAACCGAGTGTTAAAAAAAGAAATTAAAAGCCTTGACATCATTCGTATTGGGACTTCTGGTTCCTTACAAGCAGATATTCCGGTAGATTCTTTTGTAATTGGAACCCACGGTTTGGATTTAAACGGAATGCTTCACTTTTATAAATTAAATGGAATTTGCAATCCGAAGTTAGAAGATGAATTTATAAAATTCACCAATTGGAATTCAACCAAAGCAAGACCTATTATTATAGAAAATAATAAAGAACTGGAAAGAAAGTTTGAAAGCGACCAAACTTTTAAGGGAATTACTGCAACTGCGGGAGGTTTTTATGGTCCTCAAGGTAGAGTTCTTAGACTTCCTATTGAAGATCCAGAATTAAATAATAAAATGGATACTTTTAATTTTGAAGGAAACAGAATATCCAATTTTGAAATGGAAACTTCCGTTATTTATGGACTGTCAAAATTGTTGGGACACCGTGCATTATCTTTAAATGCTATCATTGCCAATCGTCCAAACGGAACTTTCAGTAAAGATTCAAAATTGGTAGTCGAACGATTAATTGAATATACGCTTGAGAAATTAGTGAATTAATAATTTCTCGTAATTATAAGTATATAGATACTGAAATAAATTCAGCATAAATATGAAAAACCTCGTAATTGGTGGTGTTCCCGAACATTTTAATCTTCCGTGGTATGTTACCCTTCGGAACAAGGAATACACCAAAAACGGAATTAATTTACGTTGGAAAGATTTTCCTGGAGGTACGGGTGCGATGAATAAAGCACTACGTAACAAGGAAATTGATATGGCGGTGATTCTTTCTGAAGGAATTATTCGAGATATTATTCAAGGAAACGAATGTAAAATTGTTCAAGTATTTATCAAGTCCCCTCTTATTTGGGGAATTCATGTAGCAGCAAATTCTTCTTATCAAACCATAAACGATTTAAAAGGAACCGAAGCAGCAATAAGCCGTTTCGGAAGTGGTTCCCATTTAATGACTTATGTAAATGCAGAAAATCAAGATTGGAACCTGGAAACAGACTTAAATTTCAAAGTGATTAAAAACCTAGTCGGGGCATTAACAGAATTGCCAAAAGGAAATGGTGATTATTTTATGTGGGAGAAGTTTACTACCAAGCCTTATGTAGATAATGGAACCTTCAGATTGGTTGGCGAATGTCCTACTCCGTGGCCTTGTTTTGTGATTGCGGTAAGAAATGATGTTTTGGAAAATGAAGAGGAAAGTATCAAAACCATTTTAGAGATAATCAATAAAGAGACCGTCAATTTTAAAGTCACTCCTAATTTAGCTGAAATCATTTCAGAAAGATATTCTCAAAAACTGGAAGATGTGCAAGAATGGCTAGGTTTAACCGAATGGTGTCAGCATAATATTTCAGAAAAAGAAGTGAAAACTATTCAAAATATGTTGTTACAACTTAAATTAATTGACAATAAAACACTGTCAAACAATATTTTACATAATTTCTAAAAAATAAGTTAAAATTAACGCAACCCTTTTAGTAATAAGACATCTTAGTATTGTTAACTAAATAATTATGAAGATATTTTTAATCGTTATTGGGGCTTTATTAGTAGCGAACTACTTATTACTTCATTTCAGTGTCAACGATCCAGAATCACATATGCCAGAAGATGAGTAGCTAAAACTACTACCAACTTATTTGTTGCTTCCCCGATTCTTTTAAATATGTATTTGTTGCGCTAAAATGTTTGTTGCCAAACCAATACCCTCTATTCGCACTTAAAGGTGAAGGATGACCACTCGTTAAAACTAGATGTTTATCGGTGTCAATTTTCGCACCTTTTTTCTTTGCAAACCCTCCCCATAATAAAAACACCAATCCTTCTTGTTCATTAGACAGTTTTGAGATTACTGCATCTGTAAATTGTTCCCATCCTTTCTTTTGATGTGACCCTGCTTCGTGTGCCTTTACCGTTAACGTTGCGTTTAATAATAAGATTCCTTGATCTGCCCAACGTTCTAGATTTCCACTTTTAGGATATGGAATTAGTAAATCGGATTCTACTTCTTTAAATAAATTTTTTAATGATGGTGGATGATTTATTCCTTCATTTACTGAAAAGCACAACCCGTTTGCTTGACCATCACCATGATATGGATCTTGTCCAATAATCACCACTTTTACCTTATTAAAAGGTGTGTGATTGAATGCTGAAAAAATCAAATTCCCAGGAGGATAGCAGGTATTTGAAACGTATTCATTTTTTACAAATTGACTTAATTCTTTAAAATAAGGTTTCAAAAACTCTTCTTCTAATTGTTCCTTCCAAGTAGGTTCAATTTTTACATTCATATTGTTTACTTTTGAACAAAATTACTATTAATTTAAAATTTATCCTTTGGCTTTTCTTAAGAAAAAAATTAAATTTCCGACAGCACAAACTGTACTATTGATTATTGCTGGTTTAGTAGCTTTACTAACTTGGATGATTCCTGCGGGACAATACGATCGCCTTTCCTATAATAAAGAAGCAAATACTTTTACTAGAACACATCTAAAAGACACGGAAACATTAGTTGCGAATCAAGAAACATTGGATAATTTACAAGTTAAAATTCCTTTAGAAAAATTTACTAGTGGAGACATTTGGAAACCCATAAGTATCCCAAAAACATATACAAAGCTAGAACCAAAACCTCAAGGGGTTTTAGCATTTATACAGTCTCCTTTAAAAGGAATTATAGCAGTTTCAGATATAATGCTTTTAGTACTTATTATTGGAGGTTTAATAGGAATTGTAAACGCTACTGGTGCTTTTGAAGCCGGAATTTCTTGGTTAGCGAACGCTTTGAAAGGAAAAGAATATGTTTTAATCATCTTGGTAACTACCTTAATTGCAATTGGAGGAACAACATTCGGGTTAGCGGAAGAAACCATCGCCTTCTACCCTATTTTAATACCCGTTTTTCTGGCTGCGAGATATGATGCAATTGTTGCCTTAGCATCTATTTATATTGGTTCGTCAATGGGAACAATGGCTTCCACCGTGAATCCTTTTAGTACAATTATCGCTTCAGATGCCGCAGGAATTAACTGGACAGCTGGAATTAATGGAAGGTTTATTATGTTAGCTTTAGGCTTATTAATTTGTATTATATATATTATTAGATACGCACAACGAGTTAAGAAAGATCCAACTAAATCTATTATTTACGATCAGAAAGAAGAAATCGAAAAAATGTTCGGAAGCGTTTCTGCTAATAGTACCGTTAAATTAACAGGAAAATTACGACTTATATTAATCGTTTTTGTACTGTGTTTTGCAGTAATGATTTATGGAGTTTCAAAATTAGATTGGTGGTTTTTAGAAATGACTTCCGTGTTTTTTGTAGGAGCTATATTAATTGGAATTATCTCCAGAATTAAAGAAAGAGTTTTCGTAAATACTTTTATGAAAGGAGCTACAGAATTACTTGGGGTTGCATTTATCATAGGAATTGCACGAGGTGTAACCATATTAATGGAAGATGGTTTGATTAGCGATACCCTACTTTATTATTCGAGTAATGTCACTAACGGAATGAGCAAAGGTTTATTTATTAACACGATGCTTTACATTTATGGAGGGCTTTCGTTTTTTATTCCTTCCTCTTCTGGAATGGCGGTTTTAACAATGCCAATTATGTCCCCATTAGGCGACGGTGTTGGTGTTGGTAGAGAATATATTGTAAATGCCTATCAATACGGAATGGGATTATTTGCCTTTTTAAATCCGACCGGATTAATTTTAGCATCATTAGCAATCGTTAAAATTGGCTACGACAAATGGTTGAAATTTGTTACTCCGCTTGTCATCATTTTATTGGCGCTTACCATGGCAGTATTAACCATTTCTGTTTACTTATAATTCTGAAATTTAATGATTAGCATTCAACAAAAAACATTAGAAAGTTTAGAATTCCCGCTCGTTTTAGAACAAGTGGCAACTTACTGTATCACTACTTTAGGAACCAATAAATCATTGGCAATTACTCCTTTTTCTAAGACGGAAGAGATTGAGCCTGAATTACACCGAGTAAAAGAATTTTCAGCTTCGTTGACCGGTGATAATGGAATTCCTAATCACGGATTTGAAACGATTGAAAACGAATTATATCTCTTCGGAATTGAAAATAGCACTTTGGAAGTGATTGGTTTTCGTAGAATCCTTTCGGTAACACAAACTACCGAATCTCTTCTGAAGTTTTTTAAGAAATTTGAAACCTTTTATATTCACCTGAATTCTTTTTCTGAAAGAATCACCTACACTTCCCTCCTTTCTGAAGAAATCACAAAAAAGATAGACAAATACGGATTGGTTCGTGACGATGCTTCCGAAGAACTTTCTGCTATAAGAAGGCGATTAAAACAAGTAAAAGGAAAAATCGGATCTTCATTTTCAAAAGCACTTTCGCAATACCTTCAGCAAGAATATTTAGATGATATAAAGGAAACCATTGTCGATAACCGAAGAGTGCTTGCGGTAAAAGCAATGTATCGTAAAAAAATACGAGGGACGGTTTTAGGAAGCTCCAAAACTGGAAGTTTGGTGTATATGGAACCTCAGGAAACCCTTGAATACTCTAACGAATTAAGTAATTTATACTACGAAGAGCAAGAAGAAATTAAGAAGATATTAAAGGCTTTAACCGAATTTATTCGTCCCTACAAATCCCTTTTAACTGCTTATCAAAATTATTTAATTGCCATTGATGTTATTTATGCAAAGGCAAAATACAGCAATGAGATTGAAGGTGTATTTCCGTTAATTACTTCTGAAAGACGTATTTATTTAAAAGAAGCTTTTCATCCTTTATTGCTGTTAGCGAATAAAAAACGGAAGGAAAAAACATTCCCGCAATCCATTGAACTGAATGAGAATAATAGAATCATTGTAATTTCTGGTCCTAATGCAGGAGGAAAAAGTATCACTTTAAAAACGGTTGGATTGCTTCAAGTAATGTTGCAAAGTGGTATGCTAATTCCGGTAGATTCTTTAAGTGAACTCTGTTTTTTCGATCGTGTTTTAACCGATATTGGCGATAATCAATCCATCGAGAATCAGTTGAGTACTTATAGTTATCGATTGAAGAAAATGAATCAATTTTTAAAGAAGTGTAAATCCACCACGCTATTCCTTATTGATGAATTCGGAACAGGATCTGACCCTGAATTAGGAGGTGCATTGGCCGAAACATTTCTAGAAGTTTTCTATGAACGAAAAGCCTTTGGTGTTATCACAACGCATTATGCAAATTTAAAGTTATTGGCAAGCGAATTACCCAATGCGACCAATGCCAATATGCAGTTTGATAGTCAGAGCTTAGAGCCAATGTATCAATTGCAATTGGGAGAAGCAGGAAGTTCGTTCACTTTTGAAGTGGCTCAAAAAAACGGAATTCCTTATAGTTTAATCAACAAAGCAAAAAAGAAAATTGAGCGGGGAAAAGTAAGGTTTGACAAGAGTATTGCCAATTTGCAAAAGGAACGATCTCAGCTTCGGAAAACATCAGAATCTTTAAAAACCGAAGAACAAAAAGCAAGAGAACAAAGCAAGTATTTAGAAGAAACCAATACTAAAATAAAGGATAAATTAGAAAGTTACCAAGAATTATACGATTCCAATCAACGATTGATTAGTTTAGGAAAAAAACTAGATTCTCTTTCAAAACAATACTATAACAACAAGAAAAAGAAACCATTATTAGATGAACTATTTAAAATGGTTTTGGTAGAAAATAGTAAGATTAAAAAAGTAGCTCCGGCAATTAAAAAGAAGGAAAAAATAAAAAAACTTAAAGTAGTTAAGGAAGTTGAAAAGAAGGTAGAAGTCATTCGAAAACGAAAGAAAGTAGAAAAAGAGGAAGCAAAAAAATTGCCACCACCAAAACCAAAAGTAGCATTAAAAGTTGGTGATCGTGTTAGAATGTTGGAAGGCATTGCTATTGGAACCATTGATAAAATAGAAAAAAAGAAAGCCTTTGTAAATTATGGTACTTTTACGACCAATGTGAATATGATTGAGTTGGAGAAGGTTTGAAAATAAGAATTAAGACCGCTTTGCTTAAAGACTAAAGAATTAAGACAGGATTTTTACTAATGAAAAACTTGTATATTTTAATGTAACATACAGATTAAAATGTCACCCTTCGATACGATTTTTTTAAGAGAAAATCACTCAGGGTACTTGATTAGTTAAAATGTAAGGTTACTGAGTGATGTGAGGTACGAGCATTGTATCGAAGCACCGTATAAAAAAAAAGATGAAAAAAAATCATAAAATAATTCTATTCGATGGGGTTTGTAATCTGTGCAATGCCTCTGTTAATTTTGTGATTCAACGAGATAAGAATGATGTATTTAGGTTTGTGGCTTTGCAAAGTGAAATTGGAAAAAAATATATTTCAGAGTTTAATATTGATCCTTTAGATACCGATTCAATAATACTTATTGATGAAGATAAATGTTATATAAAATCTACAGCAGCATTGCATATCACTAAGTCAATGTCTGGTGGCTATCCCCTACTTTTTGGATTTATAATAGTCCCTAAATTTATTAGAAATTGGGTATATGATTATGTAGCAAAAAATAGATATAAATGGTATGGTAAAACGGAAAGTTGTATGATTCCTACTTCAGAATTAAAAAGAAAATTTTTATAATTCAATAATTTTCAAGTTATTGAATTTTATGATATTACCTGCATCATTTT
>JASFZG010000094.1:0-9955 GCA_046055745.1 Flavobacteriaceae bacterium
CCTGCCATTGGAAAAGAATTAGAAACCATTTTTGAAGATGAAGATTTAATGGTCGTTTACAAACCCGAAGATTTTTTATCGGTTCCAGGAATTCACATACAAGATTCGGTATATACCAGAATTAAGCAACAAGTAAAAAGCATTTCTGGACCTATTATAATTCATCGATTGGATATGGCGACTTCTGGGTTACTAGTTATCGCAAAAAATAAAAAAGCACATAAAATTTTACAAAGTCAGTTTATTAATAAAACAATTAAAAAGAGATATACGGCTTTGTTAGACGGAATTGTAAAAGATGATAAAGGAACTATCAACTTACCACTTCGTGTAGATTTAGATGATAGACCAAGACAATTGGTTTGTTTTGAACACGGAAAACCTTCAGAAACCAAATGGGAAGTTATAGAACGTAAAAATGGTAAAACAAAAATTCATTTTTATCCAATTTCTGGTAGAACTCACCAATTACGAGTTCACGCATCTCATTTTTTAGGATTGAATATTTCGATTATTGGTGATGATTTATATGGAAAAAAATCAGATCGTTTGTATTTACACGCAGATACATTAGAATTTACACATCCCATCACTAAAGAAAAAATGATGTTTTATAAAGAAGCCGAATTTTAATGGGCTGATATCAAAAATCTAACAAACTCTCACTTTTCAATTCAAAAGGAGCATTATCTTGTTTAAATATTCTAGCTGAATGTTTACCTTTTAAAATAATTTCATTTCCTTTTACTTGCAACCAACTACCTTCTCTAATTCCCACAACAGGAATGGTGCTTTGTGTGTGAAATTCTTTAATTCGAGTTTCTCTGGTTTCGCCCATATGTTTGCTTGTTGAGTCAGTCCCGAATTCTCGGGATAAATAATGAGGGTTGAGGTTAAAAGGAACAACACCCAATGATTTAAACGAAGGAGGATATACAATCGGCATATCGTTGGTGTTATTTATTGTCACTCCACAGATATTACTTCCGGCGCTAGTACCAAGATAAGGGAGACCTTTAAAAATAGCTTTTCGTAACGATTGCATTACTTGATTTTTGTATAATTGGGAAACTAAAACGAAAGTATTTCCGCCGCCAACAAAAACTCCTTTGGCATTATTAATCGCTTCAATTGGATTATCGAAAGTATGAATGCCAATTATTTTTTTTCCTATTTTTAAAAATGCTTCCGAAGCAATTTTGGTATATTCATCGTGCGAAATCCCGCTAGGTCTAGCATAAGGAATAAAAAGCACTTCATTACTTTCAGAAAAAAGCTCCGTAATTTCTGAAAGTAAATACGATAAATAAGTGCCACCGTGAATGGTTGAGGTACTTGCAACAATTAAATTTTTCATAGTCAAGATTAAAACGTAAATTTAACAAACCCTATTAGATTCTTTAAGATTTTTATAAGAAATGATTCCATAACTTTGAAACATGACTAAACAACTACTAATTATTTTATTTTTCATTTTTTCCATTTCAGCTTTTTCACAGGAAATAGAACGGGTTAAAATTTCAGGAAAAATCACATCTTCCAAAGGAGAGGATGTCGAAGGAATCAATATTTACAATAAATCTTCACAAAAAGGGACCATTACTTCTGTTACAGGAGAATTTGAAATTATGGTAGCTAAGAATGATCGAGTTTTAATTTCAGCAATGCAATTTCAAAATTTCACCATTATTATAGACGAAGGAATTATTGAGTCGAAAATGGTGAATATTTTAATGAATCCTGTTATTAATCAATTGGATGAGGTGTTGGTTAGTCCTTATGATCTTTCTGGAAATATTGTTGCCGATGTAAAACGAATTAATGTGACCAGTGTTTCAAACGAGTTTGATTTATCTTATAAAACAATGGAGTTTGAATATGAATTTTCTCCAGATGCCCAAACTTCTGTTAAAGGTAATAAAGCGGAAGAGGCTTTTCATAACGGTCAAGAACAATATGGTGGTAATTTAATTGGCTTGGCTAGATTGTTAGTGAGTGCCTTTGTGCCTATCAATAAAAGTAAAAGCAAGCCAAGGACTAAGCGTGAGGTGATTTCTGAAGTAGATATGGTAACTAATGCAGTGCAACATAGATTTGGAGTTGCTTACATTAGTGAAAATTTTGATATTCCTGAAGAAAAAGTAAATGAGTTTATCTATTTTGTTGAAGAAAAAGGAATTGATAGAAATTTATTAAAATCTGAAAATGAGTTACTTCTTATAGATTTTTTAGATACACAAAGTAAAGCTTTCTTAAAGCAAATTAATGAAGAATAATTTTTCAATTATTATGTTTTGCTTATTTGCTATTCATATCTCTACTGCTCAATATATTAATTTAAGAGGAAAGATTACCAATGATTTTGATGTGGAAGGAATTCACGTTTTAAATAAAACATCCAAAATAAATACGGTAACCAATGCTAATGGTGAATTTAGAATTGCCATTCAAATAAACGATACTTTATTATTTTCTTCTGTAAAATATTGGCTAAAGGAATTGGTTGTTACCAAAGAAATTTACCAACAAGGTACTATTGAAATTACCTTAGTAGAAATAATCAACGAACTAGACGAAGTTTTAGTAGGAAATACACTTACGGGTAATTTAGCTTACGATATTAAAAATATAAAGACCGAAAAAGACATCGATTTTGATGATGTTGGTATTCCGGGTTTTAAAGGGATTCCGCAAGAAAGGATTGCTCCAGCATATAGCTTTAAAAGTCCTACTGCTATTGATGTTGAAGCTATTTATAAACATATTTCTGGTTATTACAAAAAGCTTAAAGTAAAACGTAAATGGACTTCAGAAAACACAATTGTGATTGAAATTATAAACTATTATGGGCTTCTGTTTTTTGAAGATGCTTATGAGTTACCACAAAATAGAGTATATGATTTTATGATGTTTTGTGTAGAAACGTCCTCCATACAATCCGATTTTAAACGAAAAAATTATGCTGGGGTATTAAATGTGTTTCAAACAAAATCTGAAGTTTATATTGCTAGAATTTCAACTAAGAATAAATAACCTGTAACTTTTAAATACTAAAAGAGTCTTATGAATATGAAAATTTTAAAAACCACTTTCCTTTTATTAGTGTTTCCGTTAATGATAAGTTCAACTTCACATAAATTTTATGTAAGTACCACCAATGTTGAATTTGTAAAAGAAAAACAAGTCGTTCAGATTATTACAAAAATATTTATTGAGGATGTGGAGCAGGCGCTTCAAGCAAGATATGACCCATCTATTTCATTAGACAGTCCAAAGGAAAAAGTTTCAGATGTTGAGTTTTTAAGAAAATATGTACTTCAAAAAATGAAACTCAAAATAAATAATAAAGATGTAAAACTTAGTTATATAGGAAAAGAATACGATATAGATATTGTAAATATGTATTTTGAAATCGAAAATATTTCAGAAGTAAATTCTATAGAAATTGAAAATAAAGTACTTTTTGATATGTTTCCTGAACAACAAAATATTATCCATTTTAAAACTTCAGAAAGTAGAAAAAGCCTTGTTCTTGATGAAGACAATCCTAAAGGAGTGTTAAACTTTAATTAAACAAACCTTAATATCAGAGAGAAAAACTATTTTTAGACCCTTAAAATAAATTAATCACTATTATGAAATTACTGAAATTACTTTCCCTAGTTGTTATTTTTTTAGCAACAGGAATTGGTTATTCTCAAGAGGAGGATACTCAAGAACGCGAACCTGGACATTATAATAACAATGCATTTAAGCAAATGTATGAGGAGTTTTCTACTCCAAACCAGTATCGTTCTGCTAGCGGAGCGCCTGGACCTAAGTATTATCAGCAGCAAGCTGACTACGTAATGGACATTAATTTAGATGATGAAAATAAAAAATTATCAGGTTTTGAAATCATTACTTATCATAATAATTCACCAGATGTTTTAGAATATTTATGGGTTCAATTGGACCAAAATATGCGAGCTAAAGATTCAAAAACCCCATTGATTCAGTCCAGTGGTGCACAACCAGCGGATATGGCAAGTAGTTTTGTAAACCAACATATGAGCGAAGGTTTTGATGGTGGATTTAACATTCAGGAAGTAAAAGGGTCTAATGGAAGTAATTTAGAGTATATGATTAATCGCACGATGATGCGAGTTGAAATGCCTAATAATTTAAATCCTGGAGATAAATTTGAGTTTTCTATTAAATGGTGGTACAATATTAACGATCATGTCAATGGCAGAGGTCGTAGTGGTTATGAAGAGTTTGAAGATGGAAATCGTGCCTATGTTATTGCACAGTTTTTTCCTAGAATGGCAGTTTATAATGATGTAGAAGGTTGGCAAAACAGTCAGTTTTGGGGAAGAGATGAATTTGCATTAGTTTTTGGCGATTATGAAGTGAACATTACTGTCCCTGCAGATCATATTTTAGATGGAACAGGAGAGCTTCAAAATAGAAAAGAAATTTTCTCTAAGGAAATGATGAACCGTTATAATCGAGCAAAAAAATCATATGATGAACCGGTTATTATTGTAACTCAAGAAGAAGCGGATGCTGCTTCAACAAGTTTTGATACCAATAAAAGAACATGGAAATTTAAAGCAAAGAATGTTCGTGATTATGCTTTTGCAACTTCAAGAAGATTTATTTGGGATATGATGGCTGTTAAAGTTGGGAAAAATGAGGTAATGGCAGTTTCGTTATATCCAAAAGAAGGAAATCCTCTTTGGGAAGAATGGTCGACAAGAGCAGTTGCGAGTACGTTAATTTCGTATTCTAGAATGACATTTGACTACCCTTATCCTAAAGCGATTTCGGTTCACGCAAAAAATCAAGGGATGGAATACCCTATGATTTGCTGGAATTACGGAAGACCAGATGAAGATGGAACGTATAGCGAACGTACTAAATACGGAATGTTTGGAGTAATAATTCACGAAGTTGGACATAACTATTTTCCTATGATTGTAAATAGTGATGAACGTCAATGGACTTGGATGGATGAAGGAATTAATACTTTTGTACAAATGGTCGCTCAAACAGATTTTGGCGAATTATATCCTGAAGCGATAGCTCCCAACAAATCATATCCTTTACGAAGAGGAACTCCAAAAAGTATCGTAGGATATATGTCTGGTGATCAAAGTACCATAGCACCATTAATGACTAAGGGATTAAATACTTTTAATTTTGGGTCTAATGGGTATTCTAAGCCAGCTGCCGGATTAACAATTTTAAGAGAAACAGTGATGGGTCGTGAATTATTTGATTACGCTTTTAAAACCTATGCAAATCGTTGGATGTTTAAACATCCATCACCAGAAGATTTCTTTAGAACTATGGAAGATGCTTCTGCAATGGATTTAGACTGGTTTTGGAGAGGATGGTTCTACACCACCAATGTGGTTGATTTAGGAGTTAAAGATGTAAAAAAATTCTATGTAACTTCAAAAATGAATAAAGAGATTAAAGAAATGATGGCAGCTCGTGGAATGAAAGAAAGTGATTTACCGCCATTAGTTTATTTGATTTCAGAAGATAGTGAGGATTTTGAAGAAAGTATGCGTACTGCAACTCTTGATGATGTAACAACTTTACAAGAATACATTATGGATAATTTTAGCCCAGAAGAAAGAGCGAACCTTAAAAAGCCTAATTATATTTATGAAGTAACTTTCGAAAAACCTGGAGGTATGCCAATGCCAATCATCGTTGAATATACTTATAGTGATGATTCTACGGAAAGAATTACTTATCCAGTTCAAATTTGGAAAACAAGCAATGGTACTATCGGAAAAGTGATTGCATCCGATAAAGAAATTACTAAAATTGTAGTAGATCCAGATGAAGAAACCGCAGATATTGATACTTCAAATAATACCTGGCCTAAACGTAAAAAATTAGGTGAGTTTGATTCTTTTAAAAAGAAAGTAAAAGGATAATACAGGAAAACAGGGGTATTTAGACTTGTTAAATGACAAATAATAAATTAAAAGCCACATCTTAATTAAAAGTTGTGGCTTTTATTTTTTATTTGAAGCTTTTTTGAAGTATTCCTGAAACACAATTTTAGTATATTTGCACTATGATTTTTCTACCTTTATTTATAAGTGGCGCCGAAATATTTTTTATCATATTTATTGTGGTAATGGTATTTGGTGCAGATAAAGTTCCCGAAATAGCGAGAGGACTAGGAAAGGGAATGCGTCAAATTAAAGATGCCACCAACGATATAAAAAGCGAAATAACAAAAAGCGCACAAAAAGAAGGGATTGATTTTAATGTTCATAAAAATAAAATCACTGATATCACTGACGATATTTCAAATAACTTTAAAGGTGTGACTAAAAACATCACTAAAGAAATTGATGAGGTAAAAGATAAAGTTGATGATATTACGGGACCTATTAAAAGGAGGTTCTAGACTATTTTACTCTCGAAATTGTTAAGCCATCTCTTATTGGCAGTAGCACCGTTTCTAATTTAGGATGTTCATTTAGTAATTTATTATATAAAACAATTGCTTTGGTATCTTTATCGTCTTTTGCAATTGGTTTTAAAACTTTCCCACTCCACAATACATTATCACTTAAAATTACAGATCCTTTTTTTAACTTCGGAAGAATAATTTCTAGGTAGTTTGGGTAATTCTTTTTATCTGCATCTATAAAAACCAAATCAAAAGTTTTTTGAATCGTTGGAATTACCTCTAAAGCATTTCCTATATGCTGAATTATTTGATTTCCAAATTCCGATTTATCAAAATATTTTCGTTGTAAATCGTATAATTCTTCATTGGTGTCTATGGTATGAAGTTGTCCTGTTTTTTGCATTCCTTCCGCTAAACATAAAGCTGAATATCCTGTATAAGTCCCAATTTCAAGAATGTTTTCAGGATTAATTAATTTTGAAATCATACTCAAAATTCTCCCTTGAAAATGCCCACTTAACATTCTTGGAGCTAATACTTTTTGCCAAGTTTCTCTGCTTAATTGTTGTAGTAATTCGGATTCTTTTTGTGAATGAGCCACCACATAATCATCTAATTCATCTGGAATAAAATGCATCTTTTCTTATTGAATTCCAACCATTAATTTTTTAATGATAGGAGAAATTACAATAGCAAAGATACCAACAATTATAGTAATCGTACCAAAAGAAGCATAGACGGAAACATAGGAATATAGTTGCTGAAAGGCATCAGATTTACCTTCAATTAAAGTAGGATTTAAACCTGAAACCGTTTCGGTAATTGTTAGAAAGATCCCTTCTGAAAAAACACTTGTTTCTCCCTTTGAAACGGTAGTGAGTTTTGCAATTTTCCCTGCGAAAAAGTGTCCATAAAAATTAGCAGAAAACCAAACGCCCATAATGAATGAAATATATTTTAATGGCGATAATTCTGTCATTTTAGACAAGCCAATTGGTGATAAAAATAATTCTCCAACGGTTAAAATAAAGTATCCCAATACCAAATATAACATTGGTGTTTTTGCTAAAGAATCGGCTAAATTAGCCGAATAAGCAAATACTACAAAGCCCAAACCTAACAGCAACAATCCAATCCCAAATTTAATTGCAGAATTAGGATTGATATTCTTTTTGCTTAAATAAGTCCATAGTAACGAAAACGGAATGGCAAGCATAAAAATAAACCCTGCATTAATACTATTAGTGCCCGCAGCATCCATACCAACTAGATTTACATTTCTGTCTGCAAATAATGTTAAGGAACTTCCTGCTTGCTCAAAAATAGCAGAAAACAAGGTGTAAAGTGAAGTGAAATAAACCACCACAATTAGCCGCTTCTTTTCAATTGGAGAAACTTTACTTAATATTAAAGCAATATATCCAACCAAGAATGCAGAAACTACCCAAACTAAATAATGTTCAAATTGATTGTATTTTATAATTAATGCAAAAATTGGAACTGATAAAAAAGCACCTATAGTTACTAATTTTCCATTGCTAATTCCTACTGTTTTTTTTAAGTATAACTCAGAATTGGTGATTAATCCTTTCTCCTGGAAAACATCATTATTTATTCCTCTTTTAAAAATAAAGAGCCCTAAAACCATTCCGATTCCAGCTAAAATAAATCCATAATGCCATCCGTAGGTTTCAGCAAACCAAGCGCAAAGCAACGGAGCAATCGCTGCACCGATATTGATTCCCATATAGAAAATAGTAAATCCTGCATCTCTTCTCGAATCATCTTTATGATATAAATCTCCTACGAATGAAGATATATTAGGTTTAAAAAATCCATTTCCAACGATAATTAATCCTAAAGATCCATAAAAGAAAATCGGTGTTTCAATAGTTAAAAAAAAATGCCCTAATGCCATTAAAACACCACCTAATAAAATTGCTTTTCTGAATCCTAAAAGCTTGTCAGCTAAAATTCCACCAATCATTGGAGTCACATATACCAAAGACATATAGGCGGCAAAGATTCCGAAAGACATATCATCATCATAAAGTAGATGCTTTGTCATATAGAGAACCAAAAGTGCACGCATTCCGTAAAAGGAAAAGCGTTCCCATAATTCTGCAAAAAATAAATAGAACAATCCTTTTGGGTGCCCGAAAACTAAATCTTGATTGGAGTTCATTTTTTAATTGATTTGAATGAATGCGCAATGTATTTGAGCAATTCAATAAAATAAACCCTTGTAGTAAATTATATTAAAAAATAACTGATTGTAATAATTTGTAACTGAAGAAAATGTTAGCCACAAAATGCTTTATACTCTTTGTTTTCAGAGTTTTCTATGAATTCATTTAGTAAAGTTGGATCAATTTCAATGTTAGTAGGAATCATACGTAATCGATATTTCCCCTCTCCAATAAAAGTTAAAAGGTCTCTTCTTTCTAATTGTTGGGCTTTTTCTAATTGTAAAATAGCATTGATATTATCAATAATTCTAGAAAGATAAGTCTGATTTTTAATTTCACCACCCAAACTCACATTGATACTTTGGGTGTCACCTTCAGAATATTTTCTTCTGATGGCAAACTTTAATAAATTTTTAAACTGAGTTGTTTTTGAACCGAAATCAATCGTTTTATCAAAAACATTTTTACTAGGAATACTAATTATTACGATGCTCCAATCTATAAATTTGATGGTAATTTCATTTGGTTTTGGCATACTTGCCAACCGAATTGCCCAAGTAGTAGCCAGCACTAAAAAGATTGAAATTAACGATGTTTTTGCAATAATTTTAATATGATTGTTGGAGAAATCATTTCCGAAGTTCACAAAAACCCCTGAAAGTTGAGAGGTAAACATCAGCAAAATTACGAATGTTGAAATGATGGCAATAATGGATAAACCTCTATGAGCAAAAGTTCTGTAAAATGAAACTCCTAATAAATAACATAAGAATCCAGATAAAATTAAATCGGGAATTCCAGTGATTTTAATTCCTTCAGAAATCGTGGTTGCACCTAATGAATAGGATATTCCAAAGGTTGCAATTGAGGTAACTACGATTAAAACGAGGATAATAGAAACGTTTCGCTTATTGTTATAAATAAACTTGGGCGCATAATAAAAGTAGAACAACGCTAATAATAAAAACAGGTTATTAATAATGGAAAGTAAATTTACACCCACTTGATAAAGAGTGCTTTCCGAAAATGAAAATTGATGACATACATAACCCCAACATCCAGAAATTACCCAAACAAACATGGCTAAACTAAGGTAAAGTAATCCTTTGTCTACTCTTTTTTGCGAACTATCTTCTTCGAGTATTTGTTTAAATTGTTTTCTAATATAAAACCAAAGCGCCAAAAGTAAAACCCCACCAATAAAGGAAATAAAAATATGTGATAGGAGAGAAAATTGGGTGACTTCAGACATAGGATTAACCGATTATTTTCTGAATCAATTCTTGTTTTCCTTTTTCATCATCACCAAACAACCACTGTAAAACATTATCATCCCAAATGT
>JASFZG010000095.1:0-3982 GCA_046055745.1 Flavobacteriaceae bacterium
TCTGAAAATTCAAATGAAAAAGTTCAATTAGAAGTAAGAAAAGGAGTGATTAATGCCTATGGGAGTGTATTACTTTCGGATGAATTAGTTGCCATTTTTGAACTAAACAAAACTAATTTAGAAAAAAACTTAATTGAAACTAAAGCCATTTATGAAAATGGATTTACGGAAGAAGAAAGTGTTGAGCAACTAGAAATCACTTTACTTAATATTGAAACACAGTTAAAGAATTCTAGAAGAACTCTCCTTATCGCAAAACAAATGTTTAACCTAGCAATTGGTGTAGATGTAGAAAGTGATGTAGAATTGCTTGATAATTTAGACAGCCTAACTCAAGAAAACATCGACCTTTCTTTTTTAGAAGAGAATATAAATATTGAAGATAATATAGATTACAAAATCGCTGCTAATTTTACACAACAACGAATTTTAGAGCTTAAATTGGAAAAAACGTATTCAATGCCAAATTTATCGGCTTTTGTAAATTACGGAACTCAGGCAAATAGCGAAACCTTCAACTTTTTCAATAGCGATCAAGTTTGGTATCAATCATCTGTTCTTGGAGTTAGTATGAATATTCCTATTATTAGTAGTGGACTAAGATCTTCCAGAACACAACAAGCAAAAATTGCTTTAGAACAAGCAGAAACAAATTTAACAGAAACCTATCAAAACGTATTATTAGAAATCAATACCGCAAAAAACAATTATCGCTTTGCTATTGAAAACTATAATGATAACAAGAAAAACTTAGACTTATCTGAACGTATCGAAAAGAAAAACCAAGTAAAATTTGTCGAAGGATTGGCAACAAGTTTCGACTTACGTTTAGCGCAAATACAATTATACACCGCACAACAAGCTTATTTTGAAGCCATGTTGCGTGTTATAACAACCAAAGCTGATTTAGAAACAGTTTTAAATACACCTAGATTATAAAACAACTAATTAATCACTACTATAAATAATTTTCAATATGAAAAAAATCTTTTTACTCTTAATCATAACATCTATTTCCATTTCTTGTGACGGTGATTCTAAATCTGTAGAGTCGGTTATTGAAACTAATGATTTAATAAAAATTCGTGAAAAACGTAATGAAATAGTTTCAGAACAAATTGAAATTAATAATAAAATAAAATTAATAGATGAAGCTATTTCAAGGATAGATACCGTTAAGCATTTACCATTGGTTACTGCATTTCAAGTAAAACATAATGATTTTAAGCATTATTTAGAACTGCAAGGAAATGTTGCTACCAAGAAAAACATCATTCTATATCCTGAGTTTTCTGGATTATTAACTTCAATTAAAGTTAAAGAAGGACAAAAAGTTAGCAAAGGACAATTATTAGCAACTATTGATGATGGCGGAATGTCACAACAATTAGCACAAATGGAAGTTCAGTTCAATTTTGCTAAAACTACCTATGAAAGACAACAACGTCTTTGGAATCAAAAAATAGGAAGTGAAATAGAATTTCTTCAAGCAAAAGCTACTTATGAAGGGCAAGAAAACGCTATTAAACAGATGCATTCACAATTGGCTAAAACGTCAATTCGTGCCCCCTTTTCAGGAGTTATAGACGATATTATTACCGAACAAGGTACTGTGGTTGGAGCAGGACAATCTCAAATTATGCGAATTGTAAACTTAGACAAGATGTTTATTGAAGCAGAAGTGCCAGAAAGTTACCTAAGTAGTATTACCGTTGATAAAACAGTTGAAGTTTATTTTCCAATATTAGGAGAAACTTTTTCAACTCACGTGAGCCAAGTAAGTAATTATATCAATCCTGGTAATCGTACTTTTAAGATTACGATTAATATTCCAAATGAAAAGAAAATCATCAAACCAAATCTTACAGCAAAAATTAAAATTAACGATTACTCTAGTATTGAGGCAATCTTAATACCTCAAAGTATTATATCTGAAAATGCTAAAGGGGAGCAATATATTTTCATTGCCAATAAAGAAGAAAATAAAGAAGAAGTAATTGCTAAAAAAGTAATTGTAAAAACAGGAAAAACACAAGGTGATTTAGTAGAAATTACTCAAGGAATTTCCAATGGAGATATCATTGTAAATGAAGGCGCTCGAAATGTAAAAGACGGGCAACATATTTCTATTTTAAACCTTGAAGGCAATGAGTAAAAAGAAAAAAAACATTAACAAAGAGTTTGGGTTGTCTTCTTGGGCAATCAACAATAAAACCACCATTTATGTAATGATGATTTTAATACTCTTTATGGGAGTTTCAGCATATTTTAGTATGCCTAGAGAAAGTTTCCCAGAGATTAAGCAAACCAAGATTTATGTAAGTTCTATTTATCCTGGAAATACTTCAGAAGACGTTGAAAAACTCATTACAAATCCGTTAGAAGATGTCTTAAAAACGGTTAGTAATGTAGTTGAAATCACCTCTACTTCTCAAGAAGATGTTTCTATGATTATTATAGAGTTTGACGAAAGTATTGAAGTTGAAGCTGCCAAACAAAAAGTAAAAGATCAAATAGATACAGAAACTTCGGGAGAAGATTGGCCAACTTTTAATGGTGCAAAAATAGAGCCTAATGTTTTTGATTTGAGCATGTCTGAAGAAATTCCGATTCTTAATATCAATATATCTGGAGATTATCCAGTTAAAAAACTGAAAGAATATGGTGAATACTTAGAAGATGAAATTGAGAATTTACTCGAAATAAAGCAAGTAGATATTCGTGGTGCTCAAGAAAAAGAAGTGGAAGTTGCGGTAGATATCTACAAGATGATGGCTGCCAAAGTTAGTTTTAACGATGTAACAAATGCTATAAACAACGGCAATGTTACCATGTCTGCAGGAAACTTTATTACAAGTGGACAACGTAGAACCATTCGTGTTTTGGGAGAAATTGAAACCCCTTCAGAATTAAATAATTTTGTTGTTAAATCTGACAATGGGAATCCTATTTATCTAAAAGATATTGCTGAAATCTCATTTAAAGAAAAAGAACGAACCACCTATGCAAGAGAATTTGGAGATCGTGTGGTGATGCTTGATGTAAAAAAACGAGCTGGAAAAAACATGGTGACTGCTGCAGAAAAAATTGAAGTAATTGTTAAAGATGCAAAGAAAAATATTTTTCCGAGTAACCTAAAAGTAACTATTGCCAACGATCAATCTTCAAAAACCATAGGCCAAGTAGATGATTTGGTAAACAATATTCTCTTCGGAATAATATTAGTTGTAGGTGTTTTGATGTTTTTCTTAGGATTTAAAAACGCATTATTTGTTGGTTTTGCAATCCCGATGTCGATGTTTATGTCCTTAATGATTTTAAATTATTTAGGCTACACGATGAATACCATGATCCTTTTCGGCTTAATTATGGGACTAGGAATGTTGGTGGACAACGGAATTGTAGTGGTAGAAAACGTCTATCGATTAATGGACGAAGAAGGAATGACAAGAGTGGAGGCGGCCAAAAAAGGAATTAGTGAAATTGCTTTTCCTATAATCATTTCAACAGCAACAACCGTTGCAGCATTTATACCTTTAGGTCTTTGGCCTGGTGTTATGGGACAGTTTATGATCTACTTCCCTATTACTCTATCGATAGTTTTAGGGTCTTCATTATTTGTAGCAATCTTCTTTAATTCGGTGATGGTTTCTCAATTTATGAAAACTGAAGACACCGATATGCCAATTAAAAAAATCATACTCTTATCAAGCATAATGGTTGGTTTTGGCTTGTTAATCTTCCTATTTGGAGGTGCATACAAAGCCATTGGTAGTGTAATGATTTTTACTGCTTTAATGCTTTGGGCGTATCGTTTTGGGCTTCGGAAAATAGCCAATCGTTTTCAGAAGAACAGCATTCCAAAATGGGAACGTTTGTATGAAAAAACATTGCGAGGTGCTTTAAACGGAATCATGCCTTACCTTCTAACTTTTGTTACGGTAGTTTTATTAATCGTTGCATTTATTGGTTTCGGAATGTC
>JASFZG010000096.1:0-11716 GCA_046055745.1 Flavobacteriaceae bacterium
AGTAATTCAGCAAAAGATTGCTGTGTATACCGTTGTTCTTCTCTTACTTTTTTAAATCGTCTTGCTTCAGTAGATAGATTTTTGTCCATCTTCAAATATACTAAATTATGGAATAATTCCAAGTTATATTTGATTTATTCCAATAACACAGGTTTTCCAAAACAGGAAGGCTTGTATTATTATAGAAATAAATTAATAAGTAGCAGATATATTGTTTTAAACGTTTAACAGCATTAATATATTTGTAAAAATTGCATTTTACAAATTTTAACATTACAGCCTCAACTCAATCATATTGTAGCCTTATTGTCGTTTATATGCATTTTAATACGGTGTAATACTCTTTATTTTAACTTTTATGTAGGTTTTTTCCTTCTTTTTTATATCTTTGAATTTTTAAACCCAAAAATATATTATCATGAAAAAACTTATGTTTATTTTAGCCTTAATTGCATTAGCTGCAAGTTGTACACCAGAATCTATAAACAGTGACGATCAACAAATCGACAAAGACAAATATGAAATCCCACACAACGGATAGAAATAAAAACATTTTTGTAGGAGTGGTAATATCTATAATATTGATAACCACTCCTTTTTTATTTTATATGTACAAGTTTGCTCCTTCAGATTCAAATGAATGGGACACAATATTTGGAACCATAAAATCTAATGGATTTGGGACTATGCAGGCTTTTATGCATGCTCTATTTACAAAAATCACGTTCCTTACTCTTACTGTCATTTGGTTTTTAACGGCAAGGAATTGGTGGAAATATGCTATCCTTGTCCCACTTACTATGTTTTTATTTCAATTATCTGGAATTATTAATTGGGAACTTAAATATATTGATGAATATGACTTCTGGTATTCATTACCATTTATCTCTCCCATCATATTATTTTTAATATATCTTTCTTATAGAATTAGCAAACACAAAGACCAATATTCTGATTTAGACAAAGATGCGAAAGATGAAATCCATAAAATGTTTAGTGATAATTTGTAGTCAAAAATTAAATCTAAAATTTTCTTATATTTTTTGCAAAAATACTTTGCAGTTGTAATAAAATTTATAAATTTGCAACCGCTTTGACAACAAAGCTATGTTCATATTAAATGCGAAAATAGCTCAGTTGGTAGAGCGCCACCTTGCCAAGGTGGAGGTCGCGGGTTCGAATCCCGTTTTTCGCTCAAAATGTAAAAACAGCTTCTTATTTTTTTTAATTAGGTCGCGGGTTCTTTCGAAGTGTCGGAAAACAATTATTAAGTTATAATAATAATTCGGATACACAGACAAAAAAACATACCAATGCTGAAGTGGTGGAATTGGTAGACACGCTGGACTTAAAATCCAGTGGACAGTAATGTCCGTACGGGTTCAAGTCCCGTCTTCAGTACTAAAGCCTTATCGAAAGATAAGGCTTTTTTGGTTTTACTTATTTTAGACAATATATACAACTTAATAATATGTCTCAATTTTAATAACGATCGATTGATATTTATCACTTAAAATATTATCTAACTTTAATCGATAATAAATTTATAGCTTAATGAGAACCTTCATAGTCTTATTAATATTGGCTTTTACAATATTGTATTGGATACCTTAAATAATAATGACGGTGTAAATAGACTCTTAGAACAAGGAGAAATAAAACACCAAGAACAACGAAAGTTGGAAGAAAAAAAGAAACGTAAAGAAAATTCGTTGGAGTTAATAATGAGATTTTAAAAAATTAGAGCAGATTCTATAAAATTGGGAAGGCGTATTAAAGAACTAAAAGATAAAAAACTACTGATAGTTTAAGGTAGGTTACTAATAAATTTACGATAAAATTTTTATAAAGGAAATTATTTTTTAAACTTTATCTTGGATTTTGGAAGTAACATCCGTTTGATTTCATTTAGCTTCATCAAAGCTTCCACAGGAGTTAAGGTGTCTATATCCAAATCTAGAATCTCTTCTTTTATTTCTGCTAAAAGTGGGTCGTCTAACTGAAAAAAACTGAGTTGCATTTCATCTTTTGCAATAGCTTTCATTTCTTCGGTAAGTTCTTCTGAAGAATGAGATTTTTCTAAGCGTTTTAATATTTTATTGGCACGATCCAATACTGCCTGAGGCATTCCTGCCATTTTTGCAACGTGAATTCCGAAACTATGATGTGACCCTCCCGGAACTAACTTCCGAAGAAAAAGCACATTGTCTTTTAATTCTTTTACCGAAACATTGTAGTTTTTAATTCGATCAAAAGTCTCGGTCATTTCGTTAAGTTCGTGATAATGCGTCGCAAATAATGTTTTTGCTCTGGAAGGATGTTCGTGTAAATATTCGCTAATCGCCCAAGCGATTGAAATACCATCGTAAGTACTTGTTCCTCTTCCTATTTCGTCTAAAAGCACCAAACTTCTTTCCGAAATATTATTCAAAATACTTGCAGCTTCGTTCATCTCGACCATAAAGGTAGATTCGCCCATCGAGATATTATCGCTGGCTCCTACTCTTGTAAAAATCTTATCTACAACTCCTAGCCTAGCTGCTTTTGCTGGAACAAAACTTCCTATTTGTGCCATTAAAACAATCAAAGCCGTTTGACGAAGTATAGCAGATTTACCACTCATATTAGGACCGGTAATCATAATAATCTGCTGCATTTCTCTATCCAAATACACATCGTTAGCAATAAAAGGTTGGTCTGGTGGCAACTGTTTTTCGATTACAGGATGCCTTCCGTCTTTGATGTCAATTTCGAAAGTATCGTCTAATAAAGGACGTGAATAATTAGATTCTTTTGCATTTGCAGCGAAGGAACACAAGCAATCCAACTCACCAATCAATCGTGCATTCTGTTGTACTTGTCCTATAAATTGAAGCATCCATTCTATCAATTTACTAAATATTTCTAATTCTAAAACTGCTATTTTTTCTTCAGCTCCTAGAATTTTAGTTTCGTATTCTTTTAATTCCTCTGTGATATAACGCTCTGCATTTACTAAGGTTTGTTTTCTTATCCATTCTTCTGGAACTTTGTCTTTATGAGAGTTTCTAACTTCAATGTAATATCCAAACACATTATTAGATGCTATTTTCAAAGAAAAAATTCCAGTGCGTTCTGTCTCTCGTTCCAACATAGAGTTCAGGTAGTCCTTCCCTCCTTTTGCAATACTTCTTAATTCGTCTAATTCTTCCGAAACTTCTGCTGCAATCGCGTTTCCTTTCTGAATTAAAACAGGAGCTTCTTCATTTAAAGTGGCTTTAATTTTTTCTCGAAGCAAATCACAATCTTGTAATTGCTCACCAATAATTTTAATAGATTCATTATCTGCTTGTTGTGCCTGAGCCTTAATAGGAATTATGGCTTCCAAGGAGTTTTTAAGCTGAATGACTTCCCTCGGGCTCACCTTTCCTGTAGCAACTTTAGAAATTAATCGCTCAATGTCACCGATTCGTTTGATGTGCTGCTGAATTTTATCTAAAACGGAAGAGTTTTCCAACAAATAACTCACTACCTCGTGGCGGGTAATTATTTTGTCTTTATTTTTTAACGGAAGGGCAATCCAACGTTTTAACAAGCGACCTCCCATTGGCGAAATCGTCTTGTCAATCACATCCAACAATGTAACAGCATTTTGTGAAGCAGAATGATACAACTCTAAGTTTCCGATGGTAAAACGATCCATCCAAACATATTCGTTTTCGGCAATACGAGAAATTTTCGCAATATGCTGTAGCTTATTGTGACGTGTTTCAGATAAATAATGAAGTGCCGCTCCTGCTGCTATAATTCCTGATTGTAAATGCTCAATTCCAAATCCTTTTAAGGAAGTGGTTTTAAAATGGTTGTTTAATGTTTCAGTAGCATAATCTGTTTGAAACACCCAATCTTCTAGATGAAAAACATGAAAATTATCGCCAAAGGTTTCAGAAAACAATTTTCTTTTTTGCTTAGAAAATAACACTTCTGAAGGTCTAAAATTCTGAAGTAATTTATCTATATATTCCGCTGAACCTTGTGAAGATAAAAACTCCCCAGTAGAAACATCTAAAAAGGAAACTCCAATTTCTTCCTTTTTGGAAGTAGAACCAAAATGAATCGCGGCTAAAAAATTATTAGATTTCGATTGAAGAATATCGTCGTTTAAAGCAACTCCAGGAGTCACCAGTTCTGTTACTCCACGTTTTACAATTTTCTTGGTTTGTTTTGGATCTTCTAATTGATCGCAAATAGCAACTCGGCAACCTGCCATCACCAACTTTGGTAAATAAGTGTTTAAAGAATGATGTGGAAAACCTGCTAACTCAATCTTTTCACCATTACCTCCATTATTTCTTGCAGTTAATGTAATATTTAAAATTCCTGCAGCTTTAATGGCATCTTCGCCAAAAGTTTCGTAAAAATCTCCTATTCTAAACAACAATAAAGCATCTGGATACTTAGCTTTGATGCTATTGTATTGCTTCATTAAAGGAGTTACTTTCTTTGCCATATCACTTTTTTACTTAATAGGCTAAAGTAAAGAATTCATTTTTTTATTTAAAATACAATTCATTAGATTTAATGACTTGTTATTAACAATATTGAATATTGTATTTTTGTAGAATGAATGAATACAAACTATTAGAAATTATTACTGACTATTTTAAAAATTCTATATTTGAGAATCATAAAATTAGTACCTTAAAAAAGCATTCTAAACTCAATTCTTATAAAATAAATCCAATTCTAGTTAAGTATCTTTCCAAGGTATTAGAAAACAATTTTACACCAATTGGTATAGCTAAAGCATTATTTTACCCAAGGGTTTTAGGAACATCTATCAATACTTCCTTTGGAACAAGAATTCAGAATATGTTTGTTGAATTAGATTTAGCTCAAGGTTCATTAATTAAAGGAATGGATATTGAATTTATTGATAAAATCGACGGACGTAAAAAATGGTGTCAATTAAAATCTGGACCAAACACAATTAATTCTGAAGACGTAAACCCTTTATTGAAAAAGTTCACAACCGTTACCAACCTTGCTAGAACCAATAATATGAATTTAAATAATTCAGATTTAATACTTGGTGTTTTGTATGGTGAAGAAGAACAACTTAGTCAACATTACAAAAAAATAGATCAGCAATTTCCTGTAATTATTGGAAAAGATTTTTGGCACAGAATAACAGGCTATCCTAATTTTTATAGTCAATTAATTTCCAGTATAGATTCAATGATACTGAATCTTGATACTGAAGATTTTTTCAAAAAAGGTTATATAGCTTTGGCTAAAGAAATTGAAACTTCCGATTTATTTGATTTTAAATAGCACTTATTTAAAAATCCCACGATAGAATAGCCAATTTCTTGAGCCAAATTACAGGGCACTGCATTACCAATTTGTTTGTATTGTTGAGACACTGAACCTTCAAATTTCCAATTATCAGGAAAAGTCTGAATCCTTGCATATTCACATACAGTAAATGGTCTAGTTTCATCCGGATGACAACGTTCCGTTTGCTTTTGAGCAGGGCTACATGTTAAAGTTAGACTTGGTTCGTCCCAACCAATTCTTCTTGCCATTCCAGTCTTTCCTCCTCCTAAATAATAACTCTTTCCCATATATTCTTTTTGAAGCTCTACAGGTAAATCTCTCCAATATCCTTTTGGAGGAATTAAGTCTAAAACAACTTTTTTATGGTCTGGATATTTTGAACCTTCTGATTTTGGAACATCACAATCGTATAATTTTCCTTTTTTTAAAGCATCAGATAGATTATAAATGACAGAATGTTTTTTTGGATATTCATATTTTACATCAATATCTTTTCGAACTCCAACTAATATTACTCGTTCTCTTTTTTGGGGAACATTAAAGTTTATTGCTTTTAAAACTTGTACTGGAACTACATTATAACCTATTTCATCTAAAATTGAAATCATCCCTTCAATCGTTTTTCCTTTTTCGTGAGATAACAATCCTTTTACATTTTCTCCAATACAAATTTTTGGTTTCACTTCCTGAACTGCTCTTGCAAATTCATAAAACAAAGTTCCTCTTGCATCGTTTAATCCTAATTTTTTACCTGCATAACTAAAAGCTTGACAAGGAAAACCTCCTGTAACAATATCTGCTTCTCCTTCATATTCTGAAAAATCAAACGATTTTATATCTCCTTCTAAAACCTTCCATTCTGGTCTGTTTTTCCTAAGAGTTTGACAAGCCCATTTATCTATTTCATTTAAAGCAACACATTTAATTCCTGCTTTTTCTAATCCAATTGCCAATCCTCCAGCGCCTGCGAATAACTCTAATACTTTATATTTTTCTAGAGGAGCTACAAAATTATCTACCTCATCATCTATCTTAGCAGAAAATTGATCTAGAAATAAATTTAATTGTTCTTTTTTATAAATTCTATAGTTGCTATTTGGTTCTCGAACTGCGGATAATTTTCCTTCTCGATCCCACCTTCTAAGAGTTTCTTTACTTTTTCCTAATACCTCAGCCGCTTCCGAAAGCGAATAATAATCTTTTATAACCATATTACACAACCTTATACATTGGTTACAAATATATGTGATTTATTTGATTTAAAAACTACATAATTTCGTTTTTAAATCACAACTTTTCAAAGAAGACTCAAAGCACACAAAGAAATTATTTACTTTTGCTAAATGAAAAACAGAAAACTAAAAAATAAAGAATTAGTTAGAAAAAACAATGAAGATTTTAAAGCTTCAGAAAAAACTCCTTTAATAATTATTCTTGACAATATTAGAAGTCTCAATAATATTGGCTCTGTTTTTCGTACAGCTGATGCTTTTTTAATTCAGAAGATTTATCTCTGCGGAATTACTGCAAAACCACCTCATAAAGATATTCATAAAACTGCTTTGGGGGCGACCGATAGTATGGATTGGGAATATGTGGAAAACACCCTCGACTTAGTTGAAAAACTTAAATCTGAAAATGTTCATATTGCAAGTATCGAGCAAGCGGAAGAATCTGTTTCCTTAGAAAAATTTACAACAAACAAAAATACTACTTACGCTATTATCTTCGGAAATGAAGTAAAAGGTGTTACTCAAGAAGTGGTTTCAGCAAGTGATACGGTGATTGAAATCCCTCAATATGGCACGAAACACTCACTTAATATTTCGGTGAGTTGTGGCGTGGTGGTTTGGGATTTGTTTGTGAAGCTACACTTCGACTCCGCTCAGTGACCTCTACACTAAACTAATTGATAGTAAGCTAAAAAACTGAAGCGGCAATGGCTTTAATATTATCACTTTTTCCCATTGAATAATAGTGTAACACATTCACTCCGTTTTTCAATAATTCTTTAGATTGTTTAATTCCCCATTCAATTCCAACTTGCCGAATTGCTTCATTATCTTTACATTTAATTACTTCCCTAACTAAATCATCTGGTAAATCTACATGAAATCGCTGCGGAATAATATTCAATTGTTTCTTTGTCGCAATGGGTTTTAATCCTGGAATAATAGGAACTGTAATTCCTGCTTCTCGGCATTTTTTTTTAAATTCGAAATATTTTTGATTGTCAAAAAACATCTGAGTTATAATATAGGAAGCTCCATTTCTTATCTTCTTTTTTAAGAAATGCAAATCACTTTCAAGGCTTGGCGCTTCCATATGCTTTTCTGGATAACCAGCAACACCTATACAAAAATCGGTAGCAGAACTGTTTTGAATATCGTCATCTAGATAATTTCCTTTGTTTAGATTTTCTATTTGATGTACCAGATCACTTGCAAAAGAATGTCCGTTTTTTTCAGATTTAAAATAGG
This sequence comes from Flavobacteriaceae bacterium, assembly GCA_046055745.1. Lineage (GTDB taxonomy): Bacteria > Bacteroidota > Bacteroidia > Flavobacteriales > Flavobacteriaceae > Marifrigoribacter. The sequence goes on from JASFZG010000096.1 coordinate 7,800, forward strand.
TTTCGGTTTTAACAGCATCGCCTCTTAAAGCAACCACATTATCGATTCCTAAAAAATCTAAATCGATTAAAAAATTCTCGGTGTCTTCTTGTGTAAATCCACCACATAAAATATGTGGTATCGCATCTACCTTGTATTTGTTCTTAATGGCAGCACAAATCCCAACAGTCCCTGGGCGTTTTCGAACCACTTTTTTCTGAAGTAAACCGTTATCCAATTCTTTATAAATATATTCCTCTCGGTGATAAGTTACATCAATAAATGGCGGATTAAATTCCATCAAGGGATCAATATTATCGAATATTGATTGAATGTGTTGTCCTTTTAATGGCGGGATAATTTCAAAGGAAAATAATGGTTTCCCTTTTGCTTTTTCTATGTGTTGTGTTACTTTCATATTCATTACCTGCGAAAGCAGGTATCTCTTTAATTGTTATTTAATTTTCGACTGCACTTCGGCTCCGCTCATTGACCACACTTTGGATTCACTCAGTGACTTTACCTGATAAACCAAGTTCAAGTCTGATTTTTAAGACCTGAAAGGTTTTAAAAACCTTTCAGGTCTACATACTACGCCAAATTCGGATTTAACCATTTTCTAGCTTGCTCTTTAGTGATTTCTCTTCTTTTTGAATAATCTTCTAATTGATCTTCTTTGATTTTTCCCAATCCAAAATACTTTACTTGTTTATTGGCAAAATAATAACCACTCACACTTGCTGCTGGCCACATTGCTAAACTTTCAGTAAGTGTTACTCCTATGTTTTTTTCTACTTGAAGTACTTCCCAAATGGTATTCTTTTCCAAATGATCGGGACAAGCTGGATAGCCAGGTGCTGGTCTTATTCCTTTATAGTTTTCTTTAATTAAATCTGAAAGACCCAATCTTTCATCTGCTGCATAGCCCCAATGTTTTTTTCGTACTTGCTCATGAAGATATTCTGCATATGCTTCGGCTAAACGGTCTGCCAAAGCTTTAATCATTATTGAATTATAATCATCGTGACCAGCTTCAAAAGCTTCTGCAATTTCTTGTGTTCCAAAACCTGTAGTCACACAAAAACAACCCATATAATCTTGGACTCCTGTTTCCTTGGGAGCTACGAAATCTGCTAAAGCAAAACTTGAAGCACCTTCTCTTTTCTTCAACTGTTGCCGAAGCGTTAAAAAGGTGCTTTTCAAATTCTTCTCTTCTCCATAAAGAATTTCAATATCGTCATCGTTTATAGTGTTTGCAGGAAACAGTCCGAAAACCGTTTTTGCTTGCAATAGCTTTTCATTAAAAATACGTTTCAGTAATTCTTGGGCATCTTTAAATAAACTCGTTGCTTGTTCGCCAACAACTTCATCGTTCAGAATATTTGGATGTTTTCCGTGTAAATCCCAACTCCTAAAAAATGGTGTCCAATCAATATAATTTTCTAATTTTGAAATATCAAAATTTTCAATTATTTGAATTCCTAATTGATTTGGTTTGATGATTTCAGTACTATTCCAATCGATTTTAAATTTGTTTTCTCTTGCTTTTTCAATAGAAAAATATTCTTTCTTTTTGGTTCTACTTAAAAATTTCTCTCTGAATTTTTCATATTCCTCTCTAATTTCATCTTTATAAATTCTATTTTCTTTTTTTAGTAAATTCCCAACAACAGTTACAGCTCTCGAAGCATCGTTTACGTGCACTACCGTGTGATTGTAATTGGGAGCAATTTTTACCGAAGTATGCGCTTTTGAAGTCGTCGCACCACCAATTAAAATAGGAATTTCTAAATTTTGTTTTTCCAGTTCTTGAGACAAATAAACCATTTCATCCAAGGAAGGAGTAATCAAACCACTCAGACCTATAATATCTACTTTTTCTTTAATGGCAGCTTCAATTATTTTTTCGGGAGGCACCATTACTCCCAAATCAATAATTTCATAATTATTACAACCCAAGACCACACTTACAATGTTTTTTCCAATATCGTGTACATCTCCTTTAACGGTTGCCATTAATATTTTACCGGCAAAATAAGCTTTCCCATCTTTTTCAGCTTCAATAAATGGCTGTAAATAGGCGACTGCTTTTTTCATTACTCGTGCCGATTTCACCACTTGAGGAAGAAACATTTTTCCGTTTCCAAAGAGATCGCCAACGACATTCATACCGGTCATTAAAAATATTTCAATCACATCTAAAGGTTTGTTAGATTTTAATCTTGCTTCCTCGGTGTCTTCAATAATAAATTTGTCAATTCCTTTTACTAATGAATGCGTAATACGATCTTGAATTGGTAAATTTCGCCATTCTTGAACCTTGTTTTCTTCTTCTTTTTTGGTTCCTTTTACGGTTTCTGCAATTTCTAAAAGCCGTTCTGTCGCATCATCTCTTCTATCGAATAAAACATCTTCAACTCGTTCTAATAATTCTTTTTGAATACTATCATAAACCTCTAACATGGCTGGATTGACAATCCCTAAAGTCATTCCGTTTTTAATAGCATGGTATAAAAAAGCGGAGTGCATTGCCTCGCGAACCGCATTGTTTCCTCGGAAAGAAAAAGAGACATTACTCACACCTCCCGAAATATTTACGTATGGTAAATTTTCTTTAATCCATTTGGTAGCTTTAAAGAAATCGATGGCGTTTTTTCGATGCTCTTCCAATCCCGTTGCTACCGGAAAAATGTTAGGATCGAAAATAATATCTTGTGGAGGAAACTGAATTTCATTCACCAAAATTTCATAAGAACGTTTACAAATATCTATACGTCTTTGATACGAATCTGCCTGCCCAACCTCATCAAAAGCCATTACGATTACCGCCGCACCATAGCGTTTAATCAATTTTGCTTGCCGAGTAAATTCTTCTTCTCCCCCTTTTAAACTAATTGAATTGACGATACTTTTTCCTTGAACTACTTGTAAACCAGCTTCGATAATTTCCCATTTGGAGCTATCAATCATAACCGGAACTCTAGCAATATCAGGTTCTGAAGCTATTAGGTTTAGAAAAGCGACCATCGCTTCAACTCCATCTAGTAGGCCTTCATCCATATTTACATCGATGATTTGAGCTCCTCCTTCTACTTGATTTCTAGCAATATCTAAGGCTTCCGAAAAATTATTTTCTTTTATCAACCTCAAAAATTTACGAGATCCTGTAACATTGGTACGTTCTCCGACATTAATAAAGTTAGATTCCGAAGAAATCACTAATGGCTCTAATCCAGAAAGTATTAAATTTTTTGTTTTAGAATTAAGCATATTGACGAGTTTTTCTAGGTTGATATTTCTTAGCAACTTCAGCAATTGCTTTGATATGCGCAGGGTTTGTTCCGCAACAACCTCCAATAATATTTACCATATTTTCTTGTAAATATTCTTCGATTAAAACCTGCATTTGCTCTGGTGTTTGCTCGTATTCTCCAAAAGCATTTGGCAACCCTGCATTGGGATGAGCCGAAGTAAAAAACGAAGTTTTGGATGCTAAATTTTTTAAATACGGCTTTAGTTGATCGGCTCCCAAAGCACAATTAAACCCAACACTTAACATTGGAATATGAGAAACGGAAGCCAAAAATGCTTCAACTGTTTGCCCAGAAAGTGTACGTCCTGAAGCATCAGTTATCGTACCAGAAACCATTATTGGAATATCGATATTCTTCTCTTCTTTTACCTCTTCAATAGCAAACAAAGCTGCTTTGGTATTAAGAGTGTCAAAAATGGTTTCGACCAACAATAAATCAACTCCACCATCAATTAATCCTTCCACTTGTTCTTTATACGCCACTCGTAGTTCTTCAAAAGTAATTGCTCGAAAACCTGGATCATTAACATCGGGCGACATACTTGCCGTTCTGTTTGTTGGGCCGATACTTCCAGCCACAAACCTGGGTTTATTGGGTTCGTTTTTTGTGAATTCTTCAGCTACT
>JASFZG010000097.1:0-7154 GCA_046055745.1 Flavobacteriaceae bacterium
AATTTTAACTATTAACAATACTGATTACTGATATACTGAACACAATGACCTCACAAACCCTATTTTACATATTAATTACCATATTAATTCTAAGTTTTATCATTGATAAAATATTAGACACTTTAAACACAAAACATTATAACGATCCAATTCCGGAAGAGTTAAGTGATGTTTACGATAAAGAAGAATATGAAAAATCACAGCTTTATAAAAAAGAGAATGACCAATTTAGTAATATTACTTCCTTAGTTTCATTAATCGCGACCTTGATTTTTTTCTTTTTAGACGGATTTGCATTTGTGGATAGTTGGGCAAGAACTTTTACAGAGAGCAGCATATTAGTCGCATTAACTTTCTTCGGAAGTATTATGTTTGCTAGCGATATTCTAAGTACTCCTTTTAGTTATTACCACACTTTTATAATTGAAGAAAAATTTGGCTTCAATAAAACAACTCGTAAAACTTTCTTTTTAGATAAAGTGAAAGGTTGGTTGATGTCGGCTGTTATTGGCGGCGGAATTCTAGCAGGAATTATTTGGTTTTACGAAACTACTGGAAGCAATTTTTGGTTGTATGCTTGGGGGATGGTAGCCACATTTACTTTTTTTATGAATATGTTTTATGCGCGTTTAATAGTTCCATTATTCAATAAACAATCACCTTTAGAAGACGGCTCACTTCGTACAAAAATTGAAGCCTATGCAAAGAAAGTAGGTTTCAATTTAGACAAGATTTTTGTCATCGATGGTTCCAAACGTAGCACCAAGGCAAATGCTTATTTTTCTGGCTTCGGAAGTGAAAAAAGAGTTACTCTTTACGACACTTTAATCAACGATTTAGAAGAAGATGAAATTGTAGCTGTACTTGCTCACGAAGTAGGTCATTACAAACGCAAACACATTGTTTTTAACTTAATTTCTTCCATTGGATTAATGGGTTTTACGTTTTGGTTATTGTCGTTTTTTGTTGGAAGTAATTTACTATCTGAAGCATTGGGAGCTACACAAGCGTCTTTTCATATTGGATTAATTGCCTTTGGAATTTTATACACACCTATTTCAGAAATCACAGGATTGATTATGAATTATATTTCCAGAAAGTTTGAATACCAAGCAGACGACTATGCAAAAAATACTTTTAAAGGATTACCATTAATTTCTGGACTGAAAAAACTTTCAAAAAACAGTTTGAGCAATCTTACTCCGCATCCAGCTTATGTTTTTACACATTATTCACACCCAACACTACTCCAACGTTATCGAAATTTGAAGAAATAATAATAAATAAAATATCCCTTGCCAATTACAATCATTTATGTATTTTTATTTTATGACTGAAGAGGCATTAGAATTAGAAAACAAAGAGATAGCAAAACAATATAAAAAGCTATTAAAAATTAGTTATCGCACCTTAACCAAGGAAGATAAAAAACTGATTAGAAGTGCTTTCGATATTGCTGTAGATGCACATAAAGATCAACGCAGAAAATCTGGTGAAGCCTATATTTTTCATCCAATTGCTGTGGCGAAAATTGTGGCTTCAGAAATTGGATTGGATTCTACTTCTATCGCAGCCGCATTACTTCACGATGTAGTAGAAGATACCGATTACACCCTTGCCGATATTGAGCAAATGTTTGGTGAAACTGTAGCAAGAATCGTGGACGGGCTCACAAAAATATCACACCTTTCAGAAGATAAAGATGTTTCTATGCAAGCGGAAAATTTCCGTAAAATGTTGCTTACTTTAAATGAAGACATTCGAGTTATCATTATCAAAATTGCCGATCGATTGCACAATATGCAGACGATGGACTCAATGCCTCCACACAAGCAAGTTAAAATAGCTTCAGAAACCTTATACATTTACGCACCTCTTGCACATCGTATTGGGATGTATAATATTAAAACTGAATTAGAAGATTTAAGTTTAAAATACACAGAACCTGAAGTTTACAACGACATCTTCAGTAAAATAAAAGATAGTAAAGAGCAACAAGATGCTTATATTGATTCATTTACAGGTATTATAAAAGAAACTTTAGATAAAGAGAAACTTGAATACGAAATAAAAGGAAGACCAAAATCAATTTTTTCTATTCGAAGAAAAATGATGGTTCAAAATGTGACCTTTGATGAAGTTTACGACAAATTTGCGGTAAGAATTATCTACAAAGGAACTCCAGAAAATGAAAAGTTTCTTGCTTGGAAAATATATTCGATCGTAACAGATCATTTTCGCCCCAACCCTACTCGACTTAGAGATTGGATTTCTTCTCCAAAATCTACAGGATATGAAGCATTGCATATTACGGTTATGGGCCCAAAAGGACGTTGGGTTGAAGTACAAATTCGTTCAGAAAGAATGAATGAAATTGCCGAAAAAGGATTCGCAGCTCATTATAAATACAAGAATAAAGAAAAGGATGATGTCGGTTTAGACGATTGGCTTAATAAATTACAAGATGCTTTGGGAAGTTCAGACATCAATGCTGTTGATTTTGTAGAAGAATTCAAGCTTAATTTATATGCAAAAGAAATATTTGTCTTTTCACCAATGGGAGATTTATATTCACTCCCGAAAGGTTCAACTGCATTAGATTTTGCATTTTCAATCCATACTGAAATCGGAATACATACAAGAGGCACAAGGGTTAACGGAAAACTAGTTCCTTTAAGCCATCCTTTAAAAAGTGGTGACCAAGTAGAAATAATTACTTCAGATAAAGCAAAACCAAATGCAAACTGGTTGGATTATGCAACTTCTGGTAAAGCACTAACTAAAATAAAATCTTCATTAAAAGAAGAAGAAAAATTAATCGCTGCTGAAGGAAAGGTCATTTTAGCTCGGAAATTGAAATCACTTAAAATAACTTTAGACGAAAACACCGTCAATCAATTAGTGACCTTCTTTAAAATAAAAACAAGTTTAGATTTATTTTATCGAGTAGGTGTTGGAATCATTGATAATAAAAAATTAAAAGAATTCGTCGCATCCAGAAATAATGCTTTTGTAACTTTCTTTAAAAATAGGCTTCGAAAACAGTCCAAACCCGAAGATATTCACAAAGAAGAAATTACTGCAAAGTATGATCAGTTGGTCTTCGGAAAAGAAGGCGAAAAGCTGGATTATAAATTAGCACAATGTTGTAACCCTATTCCTGGAGATAAGGTTTTTGGATTTATAACAGTTTCAGACGGGATAAAAGTTCATAAAAAAAACTGCCCGAATGCACTACAGCTTCAAAGTAATTTTAGTTATAGAATAATTAGTGCAAAATGGATAGATTCTACACAAAGTGAATTTAAATCAGAACTTGTTATTTCGGGAATTGACACCATGGGACTTGTAAATGAAGTAACAAGAATTATCTCCAGCAATCACAATATCAATATGATAAGTGTTAATTTTGAAAGTAATGATGGCGTATTTAATGGTAAAATAATCGTGGTTGTAAAAAACATTTCGATTCTTAATAACCTTGTGAAAAACATTAAAAAAATAAACGGTATCGATAAAGTTACCAGAGTTTAAATGAGTATTTTTGCTTATTATGAGCACAAAGGTAAACCCAAATAATCAAGGAATTGTAAAGAATGTTTTTACCGCTTTTTTAGGCGAAAAAGGACACCGAAAAACTCCTGAACGTTATGCTATTCTTCAAGAAATTTATGATCACAACGACCATTTTGATATTGAATCGTTGTACATAAATATGAAAAACAAAAACTATCGAGTAAGTCGTGCTACACTTTATAATACTATCGAATTATTATTAGAATGTGGCTTGGTTCGAAAACATCAATTTGGGCAATCTCAAGCTCATTACGAAAAATGTTATTTTGATAAACAACATGATCATATCATACTTTCGAATGGCGAGGTAATTGAATTTTGTGACCCTCGAATTGAATCCATCAAAAAAACAATAGAAGAAGTTTTTAATATAGAAATTTTTAATCATTCACTTTATTTCTACGGAAATAAAAGAACTCCTGACACAAAGCAGGACAAAGCATAAATTATGGCTGTAGATTTATTATTAGGATTACAATGGGGAGACGAAGGAAAAGGCAAAATCGTCGATGTATTAACCAAAGATTATAATATCATCGCTCGTTTTCAAGGTGGTCCAAATGCTGGACACACATTGGAATTTGACGGCATTAAACATGTTTTACATACGATACCAAGTGGGATTTTTCATAAAGACGCTTTAAATATTGTTGGAAATGGGGTTGTTATTGACCCGGTTATTTTCAAAAAAGAACTGGATCAATTAGAAAAATTTAATTTAGATATTAAAAATATCCTTTACATTTCTAGAAAAGCGCATTTAATTCTTCCAACACATCGTTTGTTAGATGCTGCTTCGGAAGCTTCCAAAGGGAAAGCAAAAATTGGTTCAACCCTTAAAGGTATTGGTCCAACTTATATGGACAAAACAGGAAGAAACGGTATTCGGGTAGGTGATTTAGAAATGGATAATTGGAAGGAAAAATATCGTGCTCTTGCTAACAAGCACGTTGCAATGATCGATTTTTATGCTTCAAAAATTGAATACGATTTAGAAGAACTAGAAACCGAATTTTTTGCAGCTTTAAAAGTATTGAAATCACTTCCTTTTATAGATAGCGAAGAGTTTATATACCAAGCTCAAAAAGATGGAAAAACAATTCTTGCTGAAGGTGCACAAGGTTCACTTTTAGATATTGATTTTGGAACTTATCCCTTTGTAACATCTTCAAACACAACAGCAGCTGGAGCTTGTACTGGTTTAGGTGTTGCTCCCAATCAAATTGGAGAAGTCTATGGGATTTTTAAAGCCTATACTACCAGAGTTGGTTCTGGACCATTTCCTACTGAACTATTTGATGAAGACGGAGAAACAATGGGAAGAGTAGGTAACGAATTTGGAGCAACTACAGGTCGACCAAGACGTTGTGGTTGGTTAGATTTAGTAGCTTTAAAATATGCAGTTCAAGTAAATGGAGTTACTCAATTAATGATGATGAAAGGTGACGTTTTAAGCGGCTTTAAAAAATTAAAAATTTGTACCGCTTATAAATATAAAGGAGAAACTATTACACATTTACCTTATAATATTGAAGCTGAGAATTTGAGTCCTGTTTATACAGAAGTAGATGGTTGGCAAGAGGATTTAACAAAAATGACTGACGCTTCTCAATTACCAAAAGGATTGAATGATTATATCGATTTCTTAGAAAAAGAATTGGAAGTTCCTATTAAAATTGTTTCTGTAGGTCCTGACCGAACACAAACAATTCATCGGTAATCCCATTTCTTTAGTATCTTCGTTCATTCAAAATACAAAGAAATTAATTATTTGAATTTTTATAAACACATAACTTTATTTTTGTTTTTGTTATTGGGTTCTTTTTTAAGTGCTCAAGAAACAGAATCAAATCCTCCTGAAAAAAAGACACAAGTTTCTATCAAATCTGGATATTGGGAAAAGAAACCCGAATTTCCAGATGCTGTAATTTATACTCGTGATAATTCTGGACAAGTTTATATTGTTCATGAAGGCGTCGAAATGTGGTGCGATCAAGCCTATGTTTATACCAAGGATAATTTTGTAAAGGCATATGGTTCCGTAAAAATTGCGCAAGGTGACAGTATTCAAATGCTAAGTAAATATGGCGAATACAACGGAAATACTCAATTTGCATTTGCCAGTGGTGATGTGTTTTTTAACGATGCTAAGACTTCCTTAAGAACCGACACCTTGTATTTTGACAGAATTAAACAACAAGCATTTTATAGAAGCGGCGGAATAGTAAAAGATACCGCAAGTACTTTAACAAGTCGTGTGGGGCGTTATTATGCTGAAACCAAAAAATATCAGTTCTTATCGAATGTGGTAATTAATAATCCTAAGTACACTATCAACTCAGAGCAATTGGATTTCTATTCAGAATCTGGTGTTGCATACCTTTACGGGAAATCAACAATAGTAAGTGAAACAAGTACTGTTTATTGTGAACGAGGATATTATAATACTCGAAACGATATTGGTTATTTTGTCAAAAACTCACGAGTAGATTATGGAAACCGTACTATGTATGGTGATAGCATATATTTTGACAGAAATCGAAGTTTTGCATCTGCCACCAATAATATTCGCTTGATTGACACCTTAAACAATAGTTATGTTCGAGGTCATTATGCGGAAGTTTACAGAGAAAAAGATTCTGTTTTTATTACCAAAAGAGCAGTTGCGATTACGGTACGTGATAATGATTCAATTTATATTCATGCGGACACACTTCGGATTACTGGAAAACCTGATAACCGGATATTAAGAGGATATTATAAAGCTCGTTTCTTTAAAAGAGGTCTTGATGGTGAAGATCCCACTAGCGGAAAATGTGATTCTATTTATGTAAATGAAAAAACAGGAATTACAAAATTACTCAGCAATCCTGTATTATGGACTGGTGAAAATCAGATTACAGGAGACACTATTCATTTATTGAGAGATGTTAAAACAAATCAATTTGATACTTTAAAAGTATTTAAAAACTCATTCATCATCCAAAAAGACAGTTCTGGTTATAATCAAGTAAAAGGCGAGCGTCTTATCGGGTTGTTTACCAATAATGAATTAGATACCATAAATATTGTTAAAAATACGCAGGTAATTTATTTTTCAAGAAACGAAGAGCAAGAGTTGGTAGGAATTAACAATACAAAAAGTAGTTCTATACAAATGTATTTGGAAGATCAACAAATAAGAGGAATACGGTTTTTAAATAAAGTTTCAGGAGCCTTAACTCCGCCATCTCAATTCCCTGAAAATGCTCGAATTTTAAAAGGATTTAATTGGCGAGGAGAAGAACGTTTATTAGATATTTCAGATTTGTTTAAAGGAAAACCTGTTCCTATATTGCCTAAAATAAAAGGGATTCCACTACCAAAAGATGAGGGTGCTTTTTTTGATGAAAACCTCGAAAACGAACTCATTCTGCCCGAAGCTTCCAAACTATCTCCTGAGCATTTTAAGAATAAGGAAGGAGATACTCCATTAAATGGGGAGGAAATTGAAGAGAATAATAACTAATGTTTAAATATTTTAGAAAATACCAAGCACAAACCACTCCTCACCCATTCACGTTGGAAGTTTCACACGC
>JASFZG010000098.1:0-19441 GCA_046055745.1 Flavobacteriaceae bacterium
ACATGAAAACATTCTAAAACCTCATCGAGTTGGGTAACTTCCTTTTCAAATTTAGTTAAATATTCCTTGGCGTGTTGCACTAATTTTATCTGACAAAACACCACAAAACCCATGTTCACTTTTTCCTTATCTAGTAAACCAACATATTTTTTTACTACTCCTGCCCGTTCCAGTTTTTTAATCCGTTCGTAAACTGCGGTAACGGAAAGATTCAGTTTGCTAGAAAGTTCCTTATTGGTTTGTTTACAGTCTTGCTGAAGGAAGTTTAATAAGTTTCTATCGGTGCTGTCTAAATTCATTTTGAATAATTTTCGGGAATGTACTAATATTTCAGTTATATTAGGATTATTAATTTTATAATTTCAATTTGCATAGATTTATTTTCCTAATAAAGTCACTATCATTGATTATTAAACATATAAAATTTAAATTTGTCCTTCATTTTAAAAAATCCCTATAATTATGAAGTTCAAACCAGCAAACAAGATTCAAGATTTACAATATTTCGGAGAATTTGGAGGCGTGAATCCATCTATTTCAGATTCATCTACCTATACATTTCTTTCCGCTAAAACCATGTTAGACACCTTTGAAGGAAACACTGACGGTTGTTATTTATATTCAAGACATACTTCGCCAAGTAATTTATATTTAGGGGAGGCACTTGCAGCAATGGAAGGTACTGAAACAGCTAATGTAGCAGGATCTGGAATGGGTGCAATTACTACAAGTATTATGCATTTTTGTGGTGCTGGTGACCATATCGTTTCTAGTAGAACTATTTATGGAGGGACTTATGCTTTCTTAAAAAACTTTGCTCCACGATTTAATATCGAGACTAGCTTTGTGGATATTACAAAATTAGATGTGGTAGAAGCTGCCATTACTAAAAACACAAAAATTCTTTATTGCGAAACTATAAGTAATCCTTTATTGGAAGTAGCAGATATCAAGGCTTTAGCTGAACTCGCAAAGAAACATGGACTTAAATTATTGGTAGATAATACTTTTTCACCAATGTCAATTTCTCCTATAGAATTGGGTGCTGATGTGGTGCTACATAGTTTAACAAAATTCATTAACGGAAGTAACGATACGATGGGTGGCGTTGTTTGTGGATCTCAAGATTTAATCAATGCAATGCGAAGTGTGATTGATGGTTCAGCAATGTTACTAGGACCTTCTATGGACAGTATGCGTTCTGCTTCTATTTTAAAAAATATGCGTACACTTCATATTCGTATCAAGCAACATAGTAAAAATGCTACTTTTTTAGCTGAAAAATTTGAAGGTTTAGGTTTAAAAACAGTATATCCAGGATTGACTTCTCATCCGTCACATGACATTTTCAAAAAGATGATGAATGAAGAATACGGATATGGAGGAATGCTAACCATTGATGTTGGATCTTTAGATAAAGCCAATGCTTTAATGGAATTGATGCAAAATAAAAACCTTGGATATTTAGCAGTAAGTTTAGGGTTTTATAAAACTTTATTCTCTGCTCCGGGAACTTCAACTTCTTCAGAAATACCTGAAGAAGAACAAGAAAAAATGGGCTTAAGTGATGGTTTGATTCGTTTTTCTATAGGATTGGATAATGATATAGAACGTACTTTCCAAATGATGAAAGAATGTATGTTGGAGGTTGGAGTTTTATAAAAATTTAAATCAACATATACTATTAACACAAAAAATGCTATCGGATATGATAGCATTTTTTGTGTTTGCAAAGCTCTTTCAAAATTCGTAACATTACACATCTAAAAAATCACCTTATGCAAAGTCAAGACATCAAAGAACAATCTCCTGAAGATGAAATAATTATTGAAAATAAAGAATTAAACATTTGGGAAGCCTTAATTCCCATTTTTGCATTAATTGCAATGTTATTTTATAATGTTTTTTTTGCTTATGGTGATGATGCTTTAAGCGGAAGTAACCAATTTGTTTTACTTATGGGTGCAGCCGTTGCAGCTATTGTTGGCTTTTTTAATAAAGTAAAATTTGAGCAAATGATGGAAGAAGTTGCCGTTAATGTAAAATCTACAACTGGCGCCATATTAATTCTTTTAATGGTAGGTTCACTTGCAGGTACTTGGCTAATAAGTGGAATAATACCAACCATGATATATTATGGATTACAAATTTTAAATCCAACCATTTTCTTGGCTTCCTGTGTGGTTATTTGTGCTATTATATCTGTTGCAACTGGTAGTAGCTGGACAACTTCAGCAACGGTAGGTATTGCCCTTATCGGTATTGCTGAGGCATTAGGAATACCATTAGGCATGACCGCTGGAGCTGTACTTTCCGGAGCATATTTTGGAGATAAAATGTCACCTATGAGTGATACGACCAACCTTGCTCCTGCTATGGCTGGAACTGATTTGTTTACTCACATTAAATATATGGCTATTACTACCATACCAACAATAGTTGTTACCTTAATCATATTCATCATTCTTGGATTTACAATCGAACCAAAAGGAGTTGCAGATACACACGTAATATTGGAATCCATCGAAAAATCATTTAATATAAGTCCTTGGTTATTTTTAGTTCCTGTTGTTGTGATAGGGCTTATCATTAAAAAAACACCTCCATTGGTTGCTTTGTTAATTGGAACACTTTTAGGTGGAGTTGCTGCATTGATTTTTCAACCTGAAATTGTAGCAGCAGTTGGTGGTGGAGAAACCCTAAATTTCAACACTGCATATAAAGGAATAATGAATGCAATAACTATAGATACTACTGTTGCAACAGATAGCAAAATGTTAGAAAAATTATTTTCAGCAGGTGGAATGAGTGGTATGTTAGGTACCATTTGGTTAATTATCTGTGCGATGGTTTTTGGTGGCGTGATGGATGCTATTGGTGCACTTGCTAGGATTAGTGATGCATTACTTAAAATGTTTCATACTACTTTCGGATTATTTGCTAGTACCGTTGCTAGTTGTTTAGTTTTAAATGTAACAGCAAGTGATCAATATTTAGCGATTGTAGTTCCTGGAAAAATGTATGCAAAAGCGTTTAAAGAAAAAGGGCTTGCTCCAGAAAACCTAAGTAGAGCTTTAGAAGATTCTGGTACTGTAACTTCGGCATTAATACCTTGGAATACTTGTGGAGCATACCAAAGTGGAGTTCTTGGAGTAAGCGTTGGCGAATATTTTGTGTATGCAATATTCAACTGGCTAAGTCCATTTACCACCTTATTATTTGCGGCTTTTAATATTAAAATTAAGCAACTTACTTCCAAATCAAAATAACTGTATTTTATTGGTTTATTATTAAGTATCAATTATATCTATTGACGAATAAAAAATTAAAATTTCATTAACGCAGTTTTTAAGGCTTGTGTGTTATTTTTGTAATCAGAAAATTATACATAAACCATAAAATCAAAAAATATGTCATTAGTAGGTAGAAAATTTCCAGATATTAGCGTAGATGCTATGAACGAAATGGGAGACACTTTTAAAGTAAACGTTTTAGAAGAAGCAAGAAAAAACAACAAGAAAGTAGTGTTATTCTGGTATCCAAAGGATTTTACATACGTTTGTCCAACAGAAATATTTGCTTTTCAAGAAGCTTTAAAAGATTTCGAAGATAGAAATACAATCGTTATTGGAGCATCTTGTGATACTGCTGAGGTTCATTTTGCTTGGTTAAACACTGCAAAAGATAATGGAGGAATTGAAGGTGTTACTTACCCTCTTCTTGCAGATACCAACAGAAATTTATCAAACCAATTAGGGATTCTTCAAATTGGAGAAGAAACGTATAACGAAGAGTCTGATACCATTTTAATGGAAGGACCAAATGTTGCGTGGAGAGCGACTTATTTAATTGATGAAGAAGGAACTATTTTTGCTGAAAATGTAAATGTAGAACCTATTGGAAGAAACATTCCAGAATATTTAAGAATGATCGATGCGTATTCTCATTTTCAAAAACATGGAGAAGTTTGTCCTGCAAACTGGGAAGAAGGTAAAGATACCCTTAACGAAAACAGAAATAGTGTAGCTGATTATTTAGCGAAACACTAAAAAGTAAAGTACAAGTAATAAGTACCAAATTCCAAAAATAATATTTGGAATTTGGTACTTAAATATTGAAATTCAACATTATGCTACAAGAATTAAATCAAGATAATTTAGACGAATTAGTTTCCAACAACGAAACAGTAATTGTACAGTATATGGCCACATGGTGTGGTAACTGTCGTATTATGAAACCAAAGTTTAAAAAATTGGCTTCAGAAAACGAGTCGGTTGTTTTTGTTTTGGTGGATGCTGAAAAATTTCCGGAATCCAGAAAAATGGCAACGGTAGATAATTTACCAACGTTTGCTACTTTTAAAAATGGAGCTTTTGTGAATCAAGTTCAGACTAATAAATTTGATAGTTTAAAAGATTTAGTAAACGAAGTAGTTTAGTTTTTGTAATGCCACTTCGACTCCGCTCAGTGACCATAATACACAACGATCACTTCATTTAGTGATATTAAAATAACATTTATGAAATTACCAATTATTAAACACCTTACCAACTTCATAGAAGAAAACGATGAAGACTTCGTGATTGAAGCTATTGAAACTTTAGAAGCCTTAACCGAGGTTTCTTCATTAAAAGATGAAGAACTAGATGTAATTGGAGAATTAATTTCAAATATGTATGGAGCTATTGAAGTCAATAAAATGATCAAAGAAGGTACTCCAAAAAAGGAAGCTTTAAACGGTTTTATGAAACGAGTTTTAGGCTCTATCGATACTTAATTTAATAGTAATAATCTAACAGTAAATTCTTTTTTCTTATCAAAGGATTTTCTACTTTTATACAATAAAATAAACACATATTATGGCATCAGTAACATTAAAAGGAAACGCAGTACATACACTTGGTAATTTACCAAATGTTGGTGATCAAGCACCAGATTTTAGAATGGCAAGAACCGATTTATCAAACGCAACTTTGGCAGATTATAAAGGACAAAGAGTTATTTTAAATATCTTTCATAGTGTTGATACAGGAACTTGTGCAGCTTCAGTAAGAGAATTTAATAAGGTAGCTTCAGAATTAGACAACACAAAAGTACTTTGTATTTCTAAAGATTTACCATTTGCACAAGGACGCTTTTGTGGAGCAGAAGGAATTGAAAATGTAGAAATGCTTTCAGATTTTAGAGATAGTAATTTTGGAAAAGCATACAATTTATTATTCACAGATGGTCCTGTTGAAGGATTATTATCTAGATCAATCATAGTTATTGACGAAAACTCAAAAGTACTTTATACAGAACAAGTACAAGAAGTAGTTGAAGAACCTAATTACGACAATGCTTTAGCCGTATTGAAATAGCTAAAAAAGACCAAATAAAAAATATTTAATATTTTAGTAGGGTATTTTAATAGTTAGTTGTTTTACTCATATTAACCATAAAATATTAACCCTAATAAACTTATTATGAAAAAAATTAAATTACTTTTTTTAAGTTTTATTATTAGTATGGGATTATTTACCTCTTGTACTAATAATGAAATTGATAGTATTTCCGATATTCAAGAAAGTGAATCGGTACAAACCGTTATCGATGAAATGAGAACCATGTACAATTCAGACGGTTCTGATGTTGAAAGCGATCATCCTACAGGAGATCTAATATTCGATTTTTGTTTTGATTTTGTTTATCCTATTGAACTAATTTATAACAACGGTACAAATGTTACCGTAAATAGTCTAGAAGAATTAATTACTATTCTAATAAGTGTAAACAATGATCTATTTGTAGTAGGTATTGTTTTCCCTTTTGATGTTGAAGTTTATAACTCAGACACTAATCAAATTGAAATAATTACCATAAATAATGAAGCGGAATTTATTGCATTATTAGAAAGTTGTTCTTTCAATGAACCATGTGATTGCGATTCAGAATACGCCCCTGTTTGTGTGGAGGTAGAAACTCCCAATGGTAATACAATTATTATTACCTATCCAAATGAATGTTTAGCTCTTTGTGATGGTTTTACACCTAACAACTTTGTAGATTGTGAAAACGATTGTAATTGTCCTTCAGAATATGAACCTGTTTGTGTAGACGTAAATGGTGAAATTATTGAATTTCAAAATTATTGTTTTGCAGAATGTGAAGGATATGACCAATCAGACATGGTAGATTGTAGTAATGATGAAGGTGAATGTGAAATTGAAGAACTTAATGTAACTGTTGGAGAATGTAATGCTGATGGTACTTATAGCATAACTATTAACTTTAATTACTCTGAAACAGATCAAGAATATTTCGATTTATACATTAGGGATGATGTTTTTATTGGAAATTATGAATTGGCTAATTTACCTGTTACTATTGAGAACTTTGAGTTAAGTGGATATGATGATGACTACATTAAAGTTTGTATCAACGACATAGAAGGTTGTTGTAAAGAAAAAGAATGGAATGCGCCAGATTGTAATGGACAAGGTGGAGATTGTAATATTTCAGAATTAGAAGTTGAAATAGGTGAATGTAATCCAAACGGTTCATATCCACTTACAATTAATTTTGATTATGAAAATACTAACGGACAAGAATACTTTGATTTATTTGTAAGAAATGGAGAACTTATTGGTTACTATTTACTTTCTGAATTACCACTAACAATCCCTAATTTCGAATTAAGTGGTTATGATGATGACTACATTAAAGTATGTATAAATGACATCGAAGGATGCTGTCAAGAAATAGAATGGGAAGCTCCAGATTGTAATGGAAGTGGTGAAGAATGTTATACTTATGTCTTCCCCGTATCTTTATTCCTAAACGGAGTAACCGTTACAGCAAATTCTAACGAAGAAATTGACGAATACTTAGATTTAGGTTATTACTTATCATACCCTATTGATATAATTATCAATAATGAAGTTATTACTGTTCAACAAGGCATCATAGAGGGAGCCTACGGTGAACGATGTGATTGATACATTTTATGTATAGTCCATAAATAATGGCACTATTTCACAAACTATGAAAGTTTTAAAAATAGCTTGGGTATTTAACCCAAGCTATTTTTTTAGTTTAAAATTATATTTTTAGTAATCTAAACATAAAAACAATGTAAGTTTTTGAAAAAGATTACATCTAATTATTAGAAAAAATAATTAACTTATAATGAAACCATTTATTAATATCATTTCAATCCTACTACTACTTTGGAATAATAATTCTTTCTCTCAAAGTTCCTCCGAAAGTACTAAAGAAAATAAAAAAGTAGAGGTTCTCTTAGATTCTCTGTGGATAAACCCAACCAGTTTTTTCAACATTAAAGATGATAACTGGAGAGATCTTTGTAAAAATCTAAATGAAGTATCTATAGATGATTTGAATGATATCTCCGAAAGAATGTTTGGAGGAAATAATGCTAAAATTAAAAATGAAGCAAGAGCAACAGAAGGAACTTTAGGGAAACTCAATGCAAAAGCGCAAAAGAAAAAAACCAAAAAGTTTGATGCTAAAATTCAGAATGATTTCAGAAACAATAAAAAATACCCCAATCATAAAGTAGTTTTGGTTGAAGGTGATTCTTGGCTTGAATATCCGTTGTTTTTAAAAGACATCACCGATAATTTAATGGACAACGAGAATTTAGCCATCTTTAGTTTGGCTTCAGGTGGAGATTGGGTTGCCAATATGATTTCGAGTAATTCTTATCAAAAAGAATATTTAAAATTAAAGCCTGATATTTTTATTATCAGTGGTGGTGGAAATGATATTTTAGACGAAAACAGATTGGTAACTTTTATTAACGCCGAACCTATTAAAAAGGATGACGAATTTTTAAATAATTATAAAAGGTATGTGATTCTTCGGTTTAATGATAAGCCCGTTCCTATGTGTAATTCTAGCTATTGCCCTAAAGAATATCATAATTATGATAACAAAATAGAGAGGTTAAATAATGAAGTAAATCAAGAAACAGTAAACCATATTGTTAATGGAAGGCGTTACCTAAATAAAAGCTTTTACAGATGGTTAGTGTCATTAAAACTGGAATATAAATTGTTTTTAACATCTTTAAAAAAACTAGACCCTGAGCATTTTAAATCTTTAAAAATCATTACTCAAGGCTATGATTATTCCATCCCAAATTCAAAAAATCACTTTGGAGTGAGTATGCTTTTAGAAAACGGGAAGTGGATTAAAAAACCTTTAACTGAAATCGGTATTACAGACCAACAAACTCAGCAGGACATCATAATGGCAATGATTTTTGATTTTAATGAAATGTTGATAGAATTCGGAAAAGAAGCCTCCAACATTTATCACGTAGATAGTAGAGGCTTCACCAATTACTTGGAAAATGCTGATCATCAAAAACACGGTTCCTATTGGTTTGATGAATTACACCCTAAATCAAATGTGTTTAAAAAGATTTCTGAAAGCTATGAAGCAATCATTTTTGATGAGTTAAAACACAATCATAAAGTCGTAAATGTTATTGAACATCATCAATTAAAAGAAGAATACTAATTCTTCTGCACAACTGCAAAATCAAAATCAATCTTTCGTTTAAGATATTCTTTAAGCGGTTCTAATCCAATTTCTGTTCTGCGTTTATCCACATATTCAGAATTTTTAATAGGAAAGGGCTCTAGTTTTCGATCTCCATTGTACTGAAATTGCATACCGTAGATTTGCAATTTATTTTCGTTCACCAATATGCGATCTTGAATTTTGGCGTATTCCATACAACTTCCCTCCTTTTCCAAACATGCATTTTTTATCTGTGGCAAATACTTTTTCCGAACCAAATCACTTGGATGATGATTTATTACAAGTAAAGGCGCATCTGCTGCTAATTCCCCAACCGTTGAGTATTTTGGCCAGCCATAAATTGCTATTAGTTCTTCTAATTCTTGCTGACTATTTTTTATAATTTCTTGTTTATAAGCTCCCAATGGATAATACCATTGCGGTGCCTGCCCTTGCTTCATGTAATAACTTTTTGCCTGATCTATATAATAATCTAGGGATTGATCTTTAATAATTAATCGTAATAATTTTTTAGCATATTCAGGTTGTTTCAACTCATTTTCTTGCTGAAATATAGCAAACTGATTTTCTTCAATTTCCAACCAACGATCATCATCTGTTAAAGCAAATAAATCTGAATCTGCCAAAGCCCATAATGAAGTATCATCTTTTAAAGCAATAGATAAATACTGAAAAGCACTGTCTATCTGAAAGGTCAAAGCATAAGTACAAGCTAGGTCATACGTGTTTTTCCAGTCTTTTGGATTTTCTGAATAATCACTTTTATAAGCTTCAATAGCAGCTTCTAATTTTCCTTCTTTACGTAGTTGACTTCCTTTTAAAACCTGTGCAAAAGAAGTATTAATTATAAGTAATGTAAATAGTAAGATTTGCAATGTTTTCATAATTAAGAGTTATCTGAATTAGCAGGAAGTATTCTATATAAAATGTTTACAATAACAAATACACCAACACCTAAAACTGGTGTGATCAAAGCATACGAAACTCCTTGAAAAATAAGATTAGGAGCCATCCCTCCTGCTTTTCCTATAAAATAAAAACTATGTATAAACCCTAATAAAAGCGAAAATACACTTGAGATAATAATCCAAAAACCAGCAGTTTTAATTTTCGAATTATAGTAATCTACTAATGATGTATTTTGATTATTTCTTGCTTTTAGTTTTTTGATGAAATTAAAAATAGCAAGCGATAAAAAGATACTGAATACAATGATGAATTTTAAATCACCACTGGTAATAAATTCTGAAAAAGGCATTCTCATAATAATTTGACTTTAAGATTAATTAGTGTAAAAATAGCGGCTGACCTTCTTCTTAAAATTTAAATGCGACGAATGAAAGGTTTAGTTGGGGATTCTACCTTTTTAATAGAATTATCAGTTGATTTTATTTTATAGCGTTAAATCCATCGCTAAAAGGGTTATTCGTCTATTATAGTTTCTACTTTTAGATAAATTTCCGTTATTCGCTTAGTATGAATTTATTATTAAAATCGAAATATCATAAAGCAACTCACTTCCTCTTTTGGATGGCAGTTTGGGTATTGTATTTTTTCTTTTTCAGTTATAATTCTACCTCTATCAATTTCGCTTTAAGTTTGTCTAGTTTTTTAGTTCCTATTACGGCAGGTGTTACCTATGTGATGGTAAAACAACTTATTCCAAAATTTCTACTTACTAAACAGTATTTGAAATTTGGTATCTATAGTTTTATTTCATTATTAATTACTTCGTTTTTTATTCTTCTTTTTTTAATTTTAAGCGTTGCCTTGATTCCTGAATTTAAAGCCGAAGATTTACCGCCTTTAGGAAAGAACTACGCTTTCATCATTATGTTAGTTTATATGGTGGTTGCTTTGGTGAGTTTTGCTACTATTTGGAAACGTAATTCTGAAATTAACCTAGCAAACACTCAACTTCAAAAGGAATTATACGCCGCTAAATTTGAAGCTAAAAAACAAGAACTGAATTATTTAAAGAGTCAAATTCACCCGCATTTTTTATTCAATACACTCAATACAATTTACGGATTGGCTTTAAAAAAATCTGAAGT
Organism: Flavobacteriaceae bacterium; assembly: GCA_046055745.1. Lineage (GTDB taxonomy): Bacteria > Bacteroidota > Bacteroidia > Flavobacteriales > Flavobacteriaceae > Marifrigoribacter. The sequence continues at coordinate 10,605 of JASFZG010000098.1, forward strand.
AACCCCAGATATTATCTTGAAACTCTCCAATTTGTTAGATTACATTTTATATGAAACCAATAAACCTACCGTTTCCATACTTGATGAAATAAGGCACCTTGAAGATTATATAACACTTGAAAAAATACGGTTTTCTGATACTTTAAAAGTTTCATTTAGTAAAGAAGTTGAACAAGAATCGCTTCAAATTCCCCCAATATTATTGCTTCCTTTTGTTGAAAATGCTTTTAAACACGGTCAGATTCAAAATGGTTTTTTGGAAGTGGATATCAAATTATTAATAACAAATAACAACTTACATTTTACTATAAAAAATACTAGTTCGGCAAAAGAATATAAAGATGGATTAGGGTTAACAAACATTAAAGAACGCTTGCAATTACTATTTCCAGAGAATTTTGAATTGGATATTAAACCTACTCAAAATTGGTTTGAAGTAGATCTAATAATTACTAATTTTAATCAATTTTTAAAATGAATAAAATTAGATGTATCATCGTAGACGACGAACCAACAGCTCGGGAGATTATGCAGTTATTGGTGAATCAGATAGACGATCTTGAAATAGTTTTGGTATGTAAAAATGCTTCAGAAGTAATCGAAGTTTTAAATAAAGAATCTATTGACATCCTGTTTTTGGATATAAATATGCCCGATATGTCTGGGATTACTTTGGCTAAAAGCATTTCAATAAATACTAAAATTATTTTCACAACGGCGTATCGAGAATATGCAATTGATGGATTCGATTTACAAGCAGTCGATTATTTACTAAAACCAATTTCTTTAGAAAGACTAAAAAAAGCAGTTGACAAGTACAAAAAAGAGAATAGAAAAGCTCAAGTTAATTCAAATGAAACCAAAGAATATTTAATTGTTCGCTCTGAACGGAAAATGGTGAAAATCAATTTTTCAGAAATTCTTTTTATAGAAAGTTTAAGTGATTATTTAAAGGTTCATACGACTTCCAAAACAATCATTACTAGAGAAACTATTTCAACTATTGAAGCCAAACTACCTGTAAACACTTTTATTCGTGTTCATAGATCCTATATTATTTCTATTCCTTTTATCAACTCCTTTACTTCAGAGCACGTGAATGTTCAAAATAAATCAATTCCGATTAGCAGAAAATATAGAATGGAATTTTTGGGTAAGATGAATTCATAAAGTTTGGAATTAATTACTCACCTCCAACTTATAACCAACACCGTGGACATTACTTATTTTTATAGAAGTATCGTCTTTTAGTTTCTTCCGAAGTTTTGAAATATAGGTGTCCAAGCTTCTACCTACAATAACACCATTGTCTTCCCAAACTCGTTTCATTAACTCTTCTCGTTTGATAATCTGATTGGGCTTTTCAATAAAAATGGCTAGTAATTCACATTCTTTTTTGGAAAGATTGATTTCATCTGCTTCTTTTACCAACTTATTTTGACTTGGGTAAAAATGAAAGATTCCTAAGGATTCATATTTTTCAGTTGAAACCTCTTTATTAGTTGAATTATCAGCATTAATAACAGGTTCCTTCTTTTTATAAAACAAAACCTGAAACCCAATAAAAGCCATAATGGCAAGTATATATAAATAGGTAATATTATTTGCAGTTGCCTTATTATCTGTAAATTTCACTTCAATCGTATAACAGTTTTTTGGTAATACTCTACCTCTACACGGAATGATACTCTTTCCTTGTAAACTTTTCATTTCATAACTGTAAGAAACCTCTTTAACATCACAAGGAGACACTTCTACAAAATAAGAATTTGCAATCCCAGATTTCTGAAATGTTTTTTTTACGGTAGCAACCAACAAACTCGGTTCAAACGAAAGCGTGTTTTCAAATTTAAGCTGGTACTTATATTCAGTTAATTTAATAACTGGTAAAACCAAGGAAGTTGAATCTTGATTAGAAAGCAACAATTGATGCCCAATCTCACGTAAATTTACTTTTACTTTTTCTGAAAAATCATCATTTTCTACTTTGGAATCCACAAAAAACCAAATTAAAAACAAGGCGATGATCAATCCTATAACCGAAAAAACTATTCTTTTATTCATAGTACACTGTAAATAACATACATTTTATTGACATTTTACAAGTGTTGACACTTCTTTTACACTTTTTTGACATATTTATATATTTCTTGACTTAGTTTTACATCAAATAAAAATAGACATATGAAATTTATCATTTCGATTTTAATTTATAGTGCCTTTTTATCAACATCATTGTTGGCTCAACATGATAAAGAAACAGAAAAAACCACCATAGACTTATTAGTAACTGATAGTATTTGGGGAAAAGAAACCTTCCCTTTCCCAATTCGGTTTGCAAAAGAAATTAACTATAAAGGAATCGAAGAAGCCCAATTTCCTAAAGGGTGGTCAAGTAAAGAAAGTCCAAATTTTTGGTCTTATGTGTTTGTTTGGGATGTTGAAGGAAACCGTGTAAATTCAGTTAAAGAATTAGAAGCAGATTTAAAAATTTACTTTGATGGGTTAATGGGTTTACCAAATACCATAACTCAATTTACCGAAAATGAGCCTTCAAAAAACAAAACAAATTATGTTGGGAAAGTGAGTTTTTTCGATAATTTAAGAACTAAAGAGGACATATCATTAAACGTTCGAGTTCAAAAACAATACTGTAAAGAAAATAATAAATCAATAATTGTATTCCGATTTTCACCCAAAGATTTTAATCATGAGGTATGGAATACCATAGAAAAGGTCACACTTCGTACAAATGCCTGTGACCATAAAGTAACTATTAATCACTAAAAACAATCAAAAAATGAACAAATTAACAACAATCGCATTCGTATTATTAAGTATTACTATTAGTACAGGTCAGCAACAATCAGTAAAATCATTTGGAAATATTGCTACTGTTCAGCCTGAAACATTTACAGAATTTACCATAAATGACAGTGAATATACACTTCATTTTGAATTAGAAGAAACAAAAAGTCAGGAACAATTTTTAGTTATTTCAATAGAACTACATAACAATTCTGAATTTATTTCTCCTTTTGAAGACAAAGAGTTTTCAGGAAAATTTTTCTTGAATTTAGGCACTACCAATGACATTGAATTTAAAGGAAATATTATAGAAATCCCGCAAGCGATAGATTCTTATGATAAATTTGGAAATCAATTTGTAAAATGGGTAAAAGTAAATACCACTTATCGACAACGATTAAATATTAAAACAAAAGAAGATTTTGAAGTATTTGGAAGGCTTCAATTTACCATCGAACCACGTTGTACTTTAGAACAGTTTCCTTTTTCAATATCCTATAAAAACGGAAAAATGGTATTTGTAGAAAATAAATGTTAATTGAAACTTAATAGAACATTTATGATTAATTGTAAAAAAGTGCTTAAAAGAATTTTCCAATTAAGCCTGCTATTTCTAATAACCAATGTAAGTGTTTCTTGTAATCAGCCAAAAGAAGAGAAAAATAATGATTTAACAAAAGCTGAAAAAATAGAAGAAATTGTTAGTCTATATTCAGAATATGAAGGCTTTAATGGAGCTGTATTAGTATCACACGAAGGTAAAGTTATTTTTAAAAAAGGATTTGGATTCGCTAATTTAGAATGGAATATTCCCAATCAAACTGATACAAAATTTAGAATAGCATCTATTACAAAACCTTTTACAGCAATGCTTATTATGCAATTAGTGGCTGATGGAAAATTAGATTTACACGAACCTATTTCTACTTACTTACCAGATTATAATAAAAACAATGGAGACCAAATCACGACACATCACCTTCTTTCACATACTTCGGGGACAGCTAGAGATTATGAATCTTTGCTCCTTAAAAACAAATACCCAGACAGATATCGGGTAAATAAAATAGTTCAGCAATATTCAGTCCTTCCTCTTGAGTTTGAACCTGGAGAAAAATTCGCTTATAGCAATACAGGCTATCACACTTTAGCATCTATTATTGAAACCGTTTCAGGAAAATCGTATGAAGCTCTTTTACAAAAAAACATTTTAAATCCTCTTGGTATGAAAAACACGGGAATTGATAAACATAGAACTCTTATAAAAAACAGAGCTTATGGTTATTTTAAAGGATTTGGAGACTATTTTAATCAAGATTTTGGAGATATGTCTGCGATAACTGGAGTTGGAAATATATATTCAACTGTCGAAGATATGTTTCTTTTAGACCAAGCTTTATATACTGAAAAAATACTTCCGAAAAAGTATATAAATTTAATGTTTACCAAACATATTTCAGATCCAGGTTATGGAGGATATTATGGTTATGGTTGGGAATTTAAGGAAAAACCAATCGGAAACACTTCAGAAACCGTTGAAACAATTGGTCATAGTGGCTCAATGCAAGGTTTTACTGCCTTGTTTACAAGAATTCCTGCTACCAATTCTTCCATTGTATTTTTTAATAATACTGGACGTGCTTTCCTTAATGCTATGACCACGGCTATTACCGGAATAATAAATAATGAATCCTATGATTTTCCATTAAAACCTTTGGCGATGTTTATGAAAAAAAATATTGAAAAAGAAGGGATTGAAAAAGGAATTCTATTCTATAAAGAGCATAAAGATTTGGATGATTATTATGTTTCTGAACAAGAATTAATTGTTGCTGGCTATAAATACCTACAAGCTGAGAATGCTGAATATGCTGCTGAAATATTCAAATTAAGTACTGAAGTTTTTCCAGACAGAGATAATCCATATGATAGCTATGCGGAAGCGTTAATGACTTTAGGAAAGAACAAAAAAGCCATTAAAAACTATAAAAAATCATTAGAATTAAATCCTAATAATAACAATGCAGTAGAAATGTTGAAGAAATTGGGAGTTGAAAACCTAAAATAGATTTTAAACTTACACACTTTCTTAGAGTAGTGCCATTTTTTTAGGTAATAAACTAAAAAGTGTGTAAAAAAGCTATTATTTTACCAAAGTAACTTTAACAGCATTCATCCCTTTCATTCCTTTTTCTAATTCAAAAGAAACACTGTTACCTTCAGTGATTTCATCAATTAACCCGCTAACATGGCAAAAATATTTTTCTTTATTTTCAGAGTCTATAATAAAACCAAACCCTTTAGAAGTATCAAAAAATGAAACTGTCCCTTTTCTAACCGGGTCAATCTCTTCTTTGTCGCTTTCTAATGTTTTTGGTACACTAACGTCTATATCCTCTGCATCAATTTTTATCTTTTGTGAAGGGTCTGGTGGAGTATCCGTTAAATTTCCATAATGATCCACATAAGCGAACTCAATTCCTTGTTTCCCGCTTTCTTTTGCTAAAGCCTTACGGGCTTCCATTTTCTTACGTTTATCTTCACGTTTTTTTAAACGTTTTTTTTCCTTTTCACTTTTATTAAATGTCTGTTGTGATTTTGCCATTCGTTTATTTAAATTATTCTAATTTTTATATTATAAATTCAAAGTTATAATATTCTTTCCTTATTAAGGAATTAAAAAAGCAAAAATATAAAATTGTAGATGTAATTAAGTATTTTATTCTAATAATATGCTTACATATTTATTTATTATTTTGGTATTAAACATTAATTGGTTGAAACCACAGCAATACAAACCAAACAATGTAACTCTTTCTATTTTATTGAACTTCCTACTGTAGTATTTTTGTAATACTTTTTTATCTGACCCTCAAGCTAATAATACTCTATTTTGTTGATTTTCTTCTTTTTTAGAAATAGTAGTTTCCTGTTTCTTTCCTATATAATGGTCTACAATTTTAGATAAGGAGCATTTATTTTCGGGTTTTAACTTTTTTAGCCCCCTTGTTAACGATTCGTCGCAATCAGAAATAATAAAGCTCAAGATAATAATTCAATTTTATTAATTATTTAATGCGTTCTAAATAATTAATTTAAAAATAATAATAACCATTTTCATGCAAAATATAAGGAGTAATAAAAGCATAACTATTTAAGGCTAGTGTTTAAAATTCGATTTTCTTTTTTAGCTTTTTGCTCTAGGTAAGTTCCTATTGCAATCCCGAGTACCATTCCAAAACTCATTCCGTAAGTAACGCCATAGGTAGATCCTAAAATTGGAATTCCTAATGATAATCCTAATCCAGTTCCTAAGCTTAAACCTATGGCTATATAAGTTCCTTCTGTGATTAAGTTTAGTTTTTTCATGCTGTAGTTAATTAAAATATTCAACTGTTTTTTAAAGTATTTCCTCTTGTTTTCGGGAATTATTTCTAACTTTAACTCTTCTAATTTATTTTCAATATCAAAGAGCTCCTCTTCTGATAAATTTCTATTCTGAAGATCTTTAATAACAGCAATAAAGCTGCTATATATTTTTACTTCAGATTTAATTTCTGTTTGTTTTAAATAGCCTTCAAATAAACTGATTGTTTCTGTAAATTTCATGAATTTTTTCTTAATATGATGTTCTTAATTCTTCCATATCTAGTAATAAACTATCGAGTCTTTTCAATATTCTTCCGTAGCCAATTTTAAGGTCCCACTCTCCTATTTTTGGGCCAATAATTGCTAACAGAACTACGATAAAAAGCATTGCTAGAAGCATCACTAATGGGAAACCAAAAACTACAATCATATTAGGGAATTCTCCCAATAAATAAGCTACAAATTGATCACCTTGAACAGGTTTACCAAAGCCTCCAAGCCAAAAACCTGCAAACATAGATAGAAATACATATGGGTATAAAAATCGGGAGAATTTCATATTAAATGTTTGCATTTCTTTGGTCCAATTATCAAAGGTTTTTAGGTAATCGTAACTATTGGTGTTTTTGTTGATCTTTTCTAATTTATTTTTAAACTGGATGGCATAATACGCAATCGTCATAAACAAAAAGAACATCGGAATACCCATATATACCATATCTGTAACCATTGTAATTGGTAATAAAATAAATGCAAATAAGAAAATTGCAATGATATTTATACGATACATACGTTTGAATTTCTCTACAATATCAATTGATTTCTTATTATAAATATTATTGATTTTTGGTGCTATTAGTGCATTATTTTTTAAAAATCCTTCTTTCCAAATTGTTTCTATTGACTTTTCCATTTTAATTGTTTTTTATAAGTATTTTTTTTAATCGTTCTTTAATTCTTTTAATTCTCACTCCTATATTATTAGGGTTTGTACCAATTATTTCGGCTATTTCTTGGTATGATTTTTCTTCCAAATACAGTAGAATAACCCCTCTGTCTATTTCTGAAAGCTGACGAATTGCTTCATATAATTGATTTAATGATTCGTCTGAAAATGCTTTGGTTTCTTCTGAAGTGTCTGGTAGCAACACATCATCTGTAGTATGGTGCTGCTTGTTGTTTTTCTTCTTTTTAAGTAAAGTTAAACACACATTTAAAGTCAATCTATAAATCCAAGTGGACCATTTCGAGTCTTCCTTAAAACTATCCTTACTTTTCCAAATCTGAAGGCAAACCTCTTGATAATAATCTTCAAAATCTTCTTGGGTGTCTGTATATGCCCTGCAAATTTTGATAATAATACCTGAATATGGTAATATAAAACTGGTGTAATAATCGCTGCTCACTATTTGTTTTTCTTGTTTAGTGGCTGAAGTTAAAAATTATTACAGGTAGATGTGATATTTATTTCAAAATTTTAAATTTTAACAAAATTAACTTTATACTCGAATTTTTAAGAAGGTCTTATATTTTTCGCTTATAAATTTGATTTAGGTTTGACATATCTAAACTAACCTTATGAAACGCAAACTATTACTCTCTCTATTTATCGCAACAACTTTTTTAAATGCACAAGTTGTAAAGCAAATTACTAAAGATAAAACAGATCTTGATTTTACCAATGAATTCGCACTATCAAATTCTTTAAATCATCTGGTAAAGAAATTAAAAAACAAGAAAATTGTTGCTATTGGTGAAGATACTCATGGTACTTCCGAATATTATAAACTACGATTTGAGATCACTAAAAAACTGATTATCGAAAAAGGTTTCAACACCATTATTTTAGAAAATCCTTATGGAGATATTGAAATACTGGTCAATAATATTCAAAATGAAAATCTTGATAGTTTAATGACAAAACACCTTTTTTCCATCTATCAAACAAAGGAAATGAAAGTGTTTCTACTTTGGTTTAAAGATTATTCTTCTACTCATAAAGACATTCGTTTTATGGGTTGTGATGATTCGTATGGTCAAGTTTCACAGTTACTTATAAATGAATTACCAGATAAAACCAGTAAAGATTTAACAGAATTATTAATCGATTTTAATAATATATATACACTTTCAAAAGAATTATACTTTATAAACAAGAATCAAAAAATGCCAAATGGAATTACAGATACTAAATACGGAATTAAAGCATACAATACCATTCTTGAAATTGAAAAACAAATAGAAACAGAAAACTTAAAAACTCCTAAAATTGAAGAATACCTATTCAATTTAAAGAATACGTTTGTTAATTATAAAAATATTTCTGAAGGAAAAATCCAGTCAAGAGATGAAATTATGGCAGACAGAATTGCCTATTTTGCAAACAAACCAAACGCTAAAATCATTGTTTGGGCACATAATGCACATATTTCAAAAACGATTATTATAGACAATGAAATTGGAATGATGGGTGAAATTTTAAAAAATGAATTTGAAGATAATTACTACGCAATAGGACTTTCAACAAACGAAGGAACCTATAGTTTTATAGAAAACAGGTTTATTAATGATGACCGAATATACAATGACGAACTACTTCAAGACGTTTTTGTCTTTACTAAAACCAATTCCTGGGAGAAACTATTTTCTGAAGTAGATTC
>JASFZG010000099.1:0-12502 GCA_046055745.1 Flavobacteriaceae bacterium
GATCTAGATTTTGACCAAGCTCAAACATTATCTATTACTTACACACTTTCAGATAACTAGTAGTTAGACTACAAACAATATAAATATAAAGGCTGCTCTATTGAGCAGCCTTTATTTTATATCTTATGAAAAAAAACTGTTATTTAATAATGATTTTTTTTATAATCTGGCTGTTGTGAGAAACAACCTTTATTAGATATAAGCCTTTTGATAATGAAGAAGTATTGATTGAAGTCTTTGAGCCTTCAAGAGAATCCTGAATAACTTCTCTTCCCAATAGGTCATAAATAATAATTTTTCCATCATTAATAACAGTAGAACTTTGTATCCAAATAACTTCTGAAGCAGGAATAGGATAGACTGTTAAGTTGCTAAATAAATTGTCTTCTACAGAAAATAAATTCCATCGATCTTCAGCTGGAGTACCACCCCAAATAATTGTTGCTAAATATGGATTATCAATAAATGGATTCCTATTTCCATAAACACTTTCTAAATAGGGATTTCGTTGATCTTCTAAAACACTAACTGGATCCTCAACGTTCCATTGTAAATAAACTTGTAGCATTTCTGTACTACCTTGAGTAGTGCCAGAACCATTTAATGAAGGTAAACAACGATCTCCATACCGAGTGTACATATACATCATTATTCTTGCAACATCTCCTTTCCATTCATCTCCTGGGTACCAGTTACTTCCAGTATTACCAGCATTACCAGAACCTTCAGCAAACTTTCTGCTACCTCTATTACCGTTCATTTGCTGGTCTGAGGGTCTTAGGTTTTGTGGGTCGGCACCGATTCCTGTAGTACTGTTGCTTGTATTTCCCATGGGAGGGTTTGCATTAGATTTGGCAAAGGTGTGCTCTCTATTATACTCACAAGTTGAACCTCCAAAATCATCTTTACTTCTAGTTCTATCTGTAGTACAAGACCCTGTGTCATCATAACCATAAATTAATAAAACATCAGAAGTATTACTAGGATTCTCATCTGTAATTTTCATAGTGTCTCTAACGTCTCCATAATTAAATGACCCACTAGAGTTTGCAATTTTAGATTGTAATTCTAAAAACAAATTTTGTCCTGTTAAAGATAAATCTACATCGTTATAATAAGGTTGTTGAGCAAGAATTGATTGTACGGTTAGCACAAATAATAATGATAAGGTAATTTTTTTCATAAGTATTTTTATTTGGTTTAATTGTTTTTCTGTAATAATGCCATATAAAATCCATCAAATCCAGATTCACTAGGAGATACTTTTTCTTCTTTTATAAATTTAAAATCTTTTCCTGCTTCACTTTTTAAAAATGATGCAACTTGATTTTCATTTTCTGAAGGTAATATAGAACAAGTAGCATACACCATTTGTCCTCCGGGTTTAACCAATCTTGAATAAGATTCTATAATTTCTTTTTGGGTTTCTTTTATATTCTCTAAAAATTCAGGTTGCATTTTCCATTTAGAATCTGGGTTTCTTTTTAAAACTCCCAATCCTGAACAAGGTGCATCAATTAATACTTTGTCTGCCTTTCCTAAAAGCTTTTTAATTACTTTGGTAGAATCAATTGTACGAGTTTCAATATTATGTGCTCCGTCTCTTTTAGCTCTTCTTTTTAATTCCTTTAGTTTACTTTCATAAATATCTAAAGCTATTACTTGACCTTTATTTTCCATTAAAGCTGCTAAGTGAAGGCTTTTTCCACCAGCACCAGCACAAGTATCAACAACTCGAGTTCCAGGTTTTGGATTTAAAAATTTAGCTACTTTTTGTGAAGATGCATCTTGTACTTCAAACCAACCATTTTTAAATGCGTCGGTTATAAATACATTGGCACGTTCTTTTAATTTTAATGCTTGAGGATATCCTTTTAAAGTTTCTGTTTCAATTCCTGCTTCTGTTAAAGCATTTTGAACTTGTTCTTTACTTGCTTTTAGGGTATTTACTCTTAAAACTACATCTGCTAATTGGTTTAAAGAATGAATTTCTTTATCCCATTTTTTGCCTAATTCTTTTACACCTAATTCATCTAACCAATCTGGAATTGATTCTTTGTACTTTCTAATTTTTGAAAGCTCATCAAATTTTCCTTTTATTTTTCTTGTTGGTGTGTTCTCAAACTGTGGCCAATCCGGAATTTGAATTCCTTTTAGGGTAGCCCAAACCGTAAACATTCTAAAAAGGTTTGATCTGTCAAAAGGTTCTTTTACATCTGCAATTTTGGCATACAAACGTTTCCAACGAACAATATCGTAGGTAGTTTCTGCAATAAAACCACGATCTCTAGCTCCCCAACGCTTGTCTCTTTTTAGTGTATTTTTTAATACTTTATCTGCTTGTTTCTTTTCATTAAATATAAGTTGAAGAGAATCAATTGTTGCAAATACTAGGTTTCTATGTAGTTTCATAAGTCTATGATATTTGATGATTTGGATATATGCTGTTTGCTATTAGTTATTTTCTTGTTTGCGAAAAATTTTAATATGCTCGTTTTATATAATTTTAAATAGCTTGCAAAGGTATTATATTAAGGTGGATGGTTTTGTTACTTTTGAAAAAAAAATAAACAATGCGATTTTTTCTAATATTTCTGATTTCTATATCTTTCTTTTCTTGTGATAATGATGCTTCAAAAGAGTTTTCTTCTGTAGAAATTCACAGAATATTTACAGATAGTCTAAGTATTCGAGCTATAAAACCTATTGATATTAATAGGGTTTGGTTTGCAGCAAATAGTGGTAGAGTAGGATTGATTGATGGAGACATTCCGAAGCTGGCTACTATAAAATATGAAGACTCATTATTAAGTTTCAGAGCAATTTCTGCTACAAAAGAAGCTGTTTTTGTTTTGAGTATCGGAAACCCCGGAGTGTTATATAAAATTGGTTTTAATGAAACTGAAGCCACAAATATTGAAGAAGTGTACGTAGAAAAAGGTGAAAAAGTCTTTTATGATGCGATGGCTTTTTGGGATTACCAAGAAGGGATTGCAATGGGCGATCCAACCGAAGATTGTATTTCGATAATTATTACTCGTGATGGTGGAAATACTTGGAATAAAGTTTCATGTGACGACCTGCCAAAAATTGAAAAAGGAGAAGCGGCATTTGCGGCAAGTAATTCTAATATTTCGGTATATAAAAGTAACGTTTGGATTGTTACTGGAGGAAAAAAAGCTCGTGTTTTTCATTCTTCAGATAGAGGGAGTACTTGGGAGGTATTTGATACTCCAATAATTCAAGGTGATATAATGACAGGAATTTATTCTGTTGATTTTTTAAATGAAAATACAGGGATGATTTTTGGTGGAAATTGGGATAAAAAAGATTTTAACGAAGGAAATAAAGCGATTACTAACGATGGGGGAAAAACTTGGAACTTGTTAAGTAATGGAAAAGGACCTGGTTACAGATCGTCAGTAAAATTTATACCAGGAACTAATGGAAGAGGAGTTGTAGCGGTTGGTATTCCAGGAATTTCGTATAGCAATGATGCAGGAAAATCTTGGAAAGAACTTTCTAAGGAAGGTTTCTATTCAATTGAATTTGTAAATGACACTTTAGCTTTTGCTTCAGGTAGAAATAAAATTTCAAAACTGATTTTTAAATAAAAATTCCGTCTTTGTTTTATTCAAGACGGAACGATTTATACTGAAATCAATTGAGAACTATTTCTTATAATTTTTTCCTTTTGGACTCCCTTTTTCTTGCCCTTTTCCATTTTTCAACCTATTTAGTAACATTCTTTTAAAGCTTTCTTCAGCTCTTTGAAGTTTAATTATCTTACTAGGAGGGATGACACCTCGCAATTTTACAACCAATTCCTTGCGGTATTCTAATTCCTTAGTTTTCATTTCAAGCATTTTATCAATCATTTCATTAGCTTCTTTATCTGAAAGATTATCAACTCCACCATCCCGAAGTTTATCTCTAAATTCTCCTCGTTCTTTATTACGAAGTGTCATTAATTTGTTGTCAAATTCATTATAAATTGGCCAGAATTTTTCGGCTTCATCAGAGGTTAAATCTAGTTGATCTGTAATGTGAGCAGTTTTTAATGCTTTTATTTTTTCGTGATTTGGCCCTTGCCCGCCTCTATTTGGTTTTTGTGCATAAGCAACGGTACTTATGATAAATAATACTAATACTAACTTTTTCATTTTTTTTTTTTGATTTTAATTATTATTCTGTTAAGATTGATGTGTCGTCTATATTTTCAAGTAGATAATTTTCTAGTTGTTCTTCGGTAATAAATTCATTTTCAGCAGTAAGGTCATCAAAATCATTATCATTTAATAAAGATGTTAATTCGTAGGTGTTTAAGTCTATATTCCCGTTTTCAATATAATTTTCAATGCTTGCTATATCAAGGTCATTTATGGTTGTAGCGGGTTTATTACTGAAAATTGAAAAAGCTAAAATGGTAATAGCAGCAATTGAAGCTGCATACAGAATTGTTTTTTTAGAGATTATTGAAATTACCTTGACTTCTTTATCTGCTGTGTTAATTTGATTGATTACATTACTTTCTAGAGTATTAAAATAATCTTCTGGAATGGAGAAACCAGTTTTTTTGGGAATAATATCTTCACTGATTTTACTGAATAACCTTTCTTCAAAGTTTTCAAAATAATTTTCAGGTAGCCCCAATCCATTGTTTTTATGTTTGTTATTTTCCATTTTATTCTTTGACTTCAAATAAATTAAAAGGTTTCATTCTGTTTTAAAAAGGCTGTAATTTTTTTAACTGCAATGTGGTAACTACTTTTAAGTCCCCCTACCGATGTGCCTAATATTTCCGAAAGATCATCATAGGTATGTTCTTCAAAGTATTTCATATTAAAAACTAATTGTTGTTTTTGCGGAAGAGTAGCAATAGCTTTTTGTAGCTTTATTTGAATTTCATCACCTTCAAAATATACATCACTTTCTAAATTTGAAATAATTTGCTCTTTAACCTCTTCAATAGTAATATTTTTTTGTTTTGCTTTCTTTTTTAAAAATGTAATAGATTCGTTAGTAGCAATGCGATACATCCAAGTATAAAGCTTACTGTCTCCTTGAAATTTACTTATATTTCTATACACTTTAATAAAAGTATTTTGTAAAACATCATCTGTGTCATCGTGACTTAATACAATTTTTCGAATATGCCAATATAAACGCTCTTTGTATTCTGAAACCAAAATACGAAAGGCTTTTTCACTTTGCTCTTCTGTTTGTAAAGCTGAAACTAATTCTTTCTCTTCTACCACAAATTAAGTTTTAATAAAGGTAGGACATTTATAAATTTAAAAGGTTTAATCTAACATTCAATTTCTTTATGAATGTTTAATTGAATAAAATTATTGATTTAAATGCTATTTATTTTCAGTATCAAATTAATCTATTAAAGCTTAACAGTTTCTTACTTGTGTTTTTAGTCCTTTTTGTTACTTTTGCATCGCTTTAATTATAACTTTAAATTAAGATGATAAATAAAATAACATTACCATTTATAGCACTTCTGTTAATTGCTACAAACACATTTTCTCAAAAGAAAAAAGATGTGTTAATGACCATAAATAATGATCCTGTTTATGCATCAGAATTTAAGACTGTTTTTAATAAAAACCTTGATTTAGTTATTGATGAATCTCAAAAAAATGTTGATGGATACTTAGATTTATTTATAGACTATAAATTGAAAGTAGCTGAAGCTTACGCTCAAGATTTAGATAAAAATAGCGTTTACATAAGAGAGTTTAATAATTATGAAGATCAACTTTCAAAAAAATATATATACGATAAGAGATTAACTTCAGAATTAGTAAAAGAGGCCTATGATAGAGGTTTAGAAGAAATTAATGCGGATCATATTCTAATTAGAGTTAGTATGAACGCTAAACCTGAAGATTCAATTATTGCCTATAATAAAATTAAATCTATTAGGGATAAGGCAATTAATGGTGAGAATTTTGAAGAATTGGCAAAGGAATATTCTGAAGAACCAAATGCAAAAAGCAGAGGCGGTAAATTAGGTTATTTCACTTCTTTTTCTATGGTTTATCCTTTTGAGAATGCGGCTTATAATACAGAAGTAGGAGAAGTGTCGGGAATTGTAAGAACACAGTTTGGGTATCATATAATTAAAGTAAATGAACGAAGATTAAAGCAACCAAAAGTTAATGTGTCACATATAATGATATATGATAGTGAGAAGAAAAAGAACGAAAATGCTGAAGAAAAAATAAATGAGTTGTATGCAATGCTTATGCAAGGAGAGACTTTTGAAAATGTAGCTAAACAATTTTCTGAAGATAAAAATACTGGCATAAAAGGTGGACAATTAAAAACCTTTGGACATGGAGAATTAAGAGCACCAGCTTTTGAAGATGCTGCTTATGCATTGACTGAAAAAGGTCAAATTTCAAAACCTATAAAAAGCTCTTTTGGTTGGCATATTATTCGGTTAAATGAAAAACTTCCACTACCTTCTTTTGAAGAAAGTAAAGCAGATTTAGAGAAAAAAGTTACCGGTGGCGCTAGAGCTACTGTTGTTACTCAGGCTGTTAATGATAAAATTATAGATAAATATGGGTATAAAGAAGGAGAAAATTATTTACCTTATTTCAATACATATATAACAGATAAGATATTAAATAAAATGTGGGAATACCAGGAGATTCCAAAAAATGAAATTAAAGTGTTATTTGTTATTGGTAATAAAAAAGCTAATTACACTGATTTTGCAAAATTTATTGAAAAGAACCAAAAGGAAATAAGAAGATATTCAGATAAAGATGAGTTATTATCAGATTATTATAATAAATTTAAAGATGAATTTATTGTTGAATTTTATAAAGAGAGATTAGAAGAAGAAAATACAGAATATTCAACAACCTTAAGTGAATATAGAAATGGATTGTTAATTTTTGATGTTATGGATCAAAATATTTGGAAGGCTGCCAAGACAGATAGTTTAGGTCTTAAAAAATATTATGAAGAAACAAAGAAAGATTACAATTGGAAAAAAAGAGTTGATGTTGATATTATTTCAGCTTCAGAAGAATCTTTTGCAATTAAAGCGCAAGAACTATTAAGAAAAGGAGCTGAAGTTGAAAAAATTAAAGAAGAACTTAATAAAAATGATAAAGTAAACGTTTTTATTACAAGTGATATTTATGAAATTGGCCAAAGCCAACTACCAGAAGAATTCAACCCTAAATTAGGAGTTTCTGATATTTATATGAAAGGAGCTTATAGTTTAGTGATAAATGTAAAAGAAGTTATAGAACCTTCTGCAAAAGAATTTGAAGAAGTAAGAGGATTAGTATTAAGTAATTATCAAACCGTTATAGAAGGACGATGGATGAATGAATTACATAATAAATACAATGTTGTAATAAATAAAAAAGTACTAAAAAAGATAAAAAAAGAACTTAATCAATAATGTTTAGATATTTTTTTTTAATAATTGTTATTTTTTCTTCTTGTGATTTCTTAAAACAAGAAAAGATAGGTGAACCCATTGCTAGGGTTAATGACACTTATCTATATAAAGGTGATATTAAAAATTTAATTTTTAATACTACTACAAAAGAAGACAGTTTAATTATTGTAAACAATTTTATTAAAAGATGGGCAACTCAACAATTATTAATTGATCAATCAATAATTAATTTGCCAGAACTACAACAAGAAGGTTTTAATAAATTAGTTGAAGAATATAAAATTGATTTATATACCGAAGCTTACAAAAGTTCCATTATTAGTAGACAATTGGATAGTGTTATTTCTAATACTGAATATGAAGAGTATTATAATGAGAATAGAACAAACTTTTTATTAAATGATGAGTTATTAAAAGTAAGATATATTCTCGTTGATGAAAATTATAGTAAGTTAAATGAATTGAAGAAAAAATTTATTCGATTCAATGATAATGATAAAAAAGAACTAACCGATTTAAGTATAAAGTTTAAAGCTTTTAACTTAAATGATTCTACTTGGATTAAAAATGTAGTTTTACAAGATGCTATAACAGCATTAAAGGAAAATAACCATCAAATGTTAAAAAAATCTAATTTCACACAACTTCAAGATTCAATAGGAGTATATTTGGTGAAAATTGAAGATGTTTTAAAGACAAATGATGTTGCGCCCCTTTCATACATTAAGCCTACGATAAAACAAATTATTTTAAATAAAAGAAAACGAGAGCTAATAAAAACTCTTGAAAAAGATATTACAGTCGATGCAATTAAAAACAAAAATTTTGAAATATATAAGTAAGTTTACTATTTTAATAATAGTATTATCGTTCCAATTAGTTTCTACTGCTCAGGAAGTCATTACTGTTGATAGTACAGGCGTTGCTCAGAACAAGGAAGATGTAAAGAAACTATTAAAGAAAGATTCAGTAAATACATTTAAACGATTTAAAGCAGAAGGAGTTAGTGCAGTTGTAGGAGATTTTGTAATCCTAGAATTTGACATTGACAAAAGTTATTTAGAATTCGAACAAAATGGTGTAGATATATCAACCATAGACCGTTGCCAAATGATTGGCAAATTAATGGAAGATAAGTTATATGTACATCATGCAATTCAAGATAGTATCATAATTGCTGATGCTGAAATTGAACCTGAGGTGGACCAATTATTATCTTTTATGATTGAACAAGTAGGTAGTGAAGAGAAAGTAGTTAAATATTATAGAAAATCTAATATCGCAGAGCTAAGAACAGATTTATTTAATGCTAGAAAAGAAATTCGTTTAACCGAAAGAATGCAAGAGAAAATTGTTTCTGAAATCACAATAACTCCAGAAGAAGTAAGAACATTTTTCTTTTCAATTCCAAAAGATGAAAGACCAATATTTGGTGCGGAACTAGAAGTTGCACAATTAGTAATAGAACCTTTAATTACTGAAAAAGCAAAAAAAGATGCAATAAATAGATTAAATGTAATTCGAACAGATATTGTAGATAACGGAGCGTCATTTGCTACAAAAGCAGTATTATATTCTAAGGACGGGACACGTTCAAAAGGAGGGCTTATTGAAAATGTAAGGCGAGACTCTCCAATGGCTAAAGAATTTAAAGATATGGCCTTTTCATTATTAGAAGGAGAAGTTAGTGAGCCTTTTGAAACAGAATTTGGATTTCATATTTTAAAAGTTGACAGAATAAGAGGACAACAAGTTGATGTAAGACATATCATTATTTTCCCTGAAATACCTCAAAAAAACATTAATGCAGCAAAATCAAGATTAGACACGATTAGAACTAGTATCGTTAATAAAGAAATATTATTTTCAGACGCTGCAAAAGCATATTCAACAGACTCGGAAACAAGAAATAACGGAGGACAATTAATTAATCCTCAGACATTTGACACTAGATTTGATTTAACAAAAATGGACCCAACATTAAGTGCACAAGTATATAATGTTAAAAAAGGGGAAGTAACAAAAATCTACACCGATACTGATCGAACAGGTAAAAGTATTTTTAAAATACTTACCGTTACTAAAAGACACGAAGAACATGTTGCTGATTATGTTAAGGACTACGAAAAAATTCACGAGCTTGCTTTAAAAGAAAAACAACTTAGAACTATTGAAGCTTGGCAAGAAGAAAAAATTACAGAAACCTATGTTAAGGTAAATGAAGATTATCAAGGCTGCGACTTTGCTAATAATTGGGTAAATAAAGAAAATTAGTATGTCAGACGTTGCAGCAATCAACCAATTAGTTTCCAAATACAACGACTTACGACAAGAAATTAAAAAAATAATTGTAGGTCAAGATGAGGTAGTAGAACAAGTGTTACTGTCAATATTCTCTGGAGGTCACGCATTATTAATTGGTGTTCCAGGACTAGCAAAAACATTATTGGTACACACGGTTGCTGAAGCTTTGGGATTGAACTTTAAACGTATTCAATTTACACCAGATTTAATGCCGAGTGATATTTTAGGTTCTGAAATTTTAGACGAAAACAGACAGTTTAAATTCATCAAAGGACCTATATTTTCTAATATTATTTTGGCAGATGAAATTAATAGAACACCACCAAAAACGCAAGCTGCTTTATTAGAAGCAATGCAAGAACGTTCAGTAACTATTGCTGGACATAGCTATAAATTAGACAAACCTTATTTTGTATTAGCAACTCAAAACCCAATTGAGCAGGAAGGGACTTATCCTTTACCTGAAGCGCAATTAGATCGTTTTATGTTTGCGATAAATTTAGATTATCCTTCTTTTACTGAAGAAGTGGATATTGTAAAAACAACTACGATTGGCGCAAATCCAACCATTAATGCCTTATTTACTGCTGAAGAGATTATCAAATACCAACAGTTAATTCAGAAAATACCAGTAGCAGATAATGTAATTGAATATGCGGTAACTTTAGTTGGAAAAACAAGACCAAATAGCGATGCAGCTCCAGAAATAATTAAGAAATATATAGATTGGGGAGCAGGCCCTAGAGCTTCACAAAATCTTATTTTAAGTGCAAAAACATACGCTGCTTTACACGGAAAATTTTCTCCAGATATTGAAGATGTACAAAAAGTGGCTATCGGGATACTTCGTCACCGATTAATAAAAAACTACAAAGCGGAAGCGGAAGGCTTAAGTATTGAAGATATTATAAAGAGTTTATTTTAGTCAATCTGAAGTATTTGTTTTCTTAATACCTTAATGGTAAAATATTTTCAGATAATAGTTTTTATGTCTTTTTTTATAGTCTAGTAAATTGCATATTTCACAATATTCGTTATGTTTTGTTGTTTGATATTGTATTATTGGTTGTTCAAATTAATTTTTTAGAAATAATATTCAGTAATAGCTCAATATCGTTCAATATTTGCTAAATATTATTGAATTTCGTACTTTCGCGTCACAATAAATCAAACCTTTAGGAACGATTTATTTTCTTCAATTTAAAACAATTATAGTATGGCATTCGATATTAAAATGATTCAAAAAGTCTATTCTCAATTAGTTGAAAGAGTAGATCAGGCACGTGAGATTACAGGAAAACCTTTAACCCTTTCAGAAAAAATATTATACGCTCATTTATGGGACGGTAATGCAGATAAGGCATTTACTAGAGGAACGGATTATGTGGATTTCGCACCAGATAGAATCGCTTGTCAAGATGCTACGGCTCAAATGGCTTTACTTCAGTTTATGCAAGCTGGAAAAAATCAAGTAGCAGTACCAACAACAGTACATTGTGATCACTTAATACAAGCAAAAGTTGGAGCAGATAAAGATTTACAATCAGCTTTAAATAATAGTAATGAAGTTTTTAATTTCTTAGAATCGGTTTCAAATAAATATGGAATTGGATTCTGGAAACCAGGAGCAGGAATTATCCATCAAGTAGTTTTAGAAAATTATGCATTCCCTGGAGGAATGATGATTGGTACCGACTCACATACAGTAAACGCTGGTGGATTAGGAATGATTGCCATTGGAGTTGGAGGAGCAGATGCAGTAGATGTAATGGCAGGAATGCCTTGGGAATTAAAATTTCCGAAATTAATTGGAGTTAAGTTAACAGGAAATGTTTCAGGTTGGACAGCTCCTAAAGATGTAATTTTAAAAGTTGCAGGAATTGTAACTGCAAAGGGAGGAACTGGAGCAGTTGTTGAATATTTTGGAGACGGAGCAATCGCTTTATCGTGTACCGGAAAAGGAACCATTTGTAATATGGGTGCTGAAATAGGAGCAACCACTTCTACTTTTGGATATGATGAGTCGATGGAACGTTATTTACGTGCTACCGATAGAAATGATGTGGCAGATGCTGCAAACAAAGTAAAAGATTATTTAACAGGAGACCCTGAAGTATATGCAAATCCAGAACAATATTTTGATCAAGTAATCGAAATTAATTTAGATGAATTACTTCCTCATATTAACGGTCCTTTCTCACCAGATTTAGCTACTAAAGTTGGTGAAATGAATGCAAAAGCAACCAAAAACGGTTGGCCTTTAGATGTAGAATGGGGATTGATTGGTTCTTGTACCAACTCCTCGTATGAAGATTTATCAAGAGCAGCTTCTATTGCACAACAAGCCATCGATAAAGGAATTAAAATGAAAGCAGAACTAGGAATTAATCCAGGTTCTGAGCAAGTTCGTTTTACAGCAGCACGAGACGGAATTTTAGAGGTTTTCGAAAACTTAGATGCTAAAATATTTACTAATGCTTGTGGTCCTTGTATCGGACAATGGGCAAGACAAGGAGCTGATAAAGAAGAAAAAAATACCATCATACATTCTTTTAATAGAAACTTTGCAAAACGTGCCGATGGAAATCCAAATACCCATGCATTTGTAGCTTCTCCAGAGATGGTGATGGCAATTACATTGTCGGGGAAATTAGATTTTAATCCTTTGACCGATAAGCTAAAAACGGAAAATGGTGATGAAGTTTTATTAGATGAACCAACAGGTTGGGAACTTCCTCCAAAAGGATTCGCAGTAGACGATAA
>JASFZG010000100.1:0-28615 GCA_046055745.1 Flavobacteriaceae bacterium
TAAAAAAATCGGTATCAACTAAAGTCAATACCGATTTATATTATTATTTAAGGTGAATGTCTATCCACCAAAATCATCAAAACGTATATTCTCGTCTGGAAGTCCAAAATCTTCTCCCATTTTCTGAACCGCATTGTTCATTAATGGAGGTCCACAGAAATATAATTCTAAATCCTCTGGTGCTTCATGTTTAGACAAATACTCATCTATTACCACTTGATGTATAAAGCCAACAAAACCATCACCAGCTTCATCATTAACATCTGTTTTAGTTTTCCAATTATCCTCTTTTGCAGGATCTGAAAGTGCTATATAGAATTTAAAGTTAGGAAAATCTTTCTCTAATGCTCTAAAGTAATGTATATAGAAAAGTTCTGCTTTCGATCTTCCTCCATACCAATACGTTACTTTTCGATCTGTTTTTAAAGTTCTGAATAATTCATATAAATGTGAACGCATTGGAGCCATTCCTGCTCCACCACCAACATATAACATTTCTGCATCAGAATCATTAATGAAGAACTCACCATAAGGTCCTGAAATGGTCACTTTGTCTCCAGGTTTTTGGTTAAAAATATAAGAGGAAGCAATTCCAGGATTCACATCCATCCAACCATTTTTTTCACGGTCAAAAGGTGGAGTTGCAACACGAACGTTTAACATAACTTTTCTTCCTTCAGCAGGGTAAGAAGCCATTGAATATGCTCTTTCTACCATTTCCTCATTCTTCATTACTAAAGGCCAAAGTCCAAATTTTTCCCAGTCTGCCTTAAATTTATCTGGCTCTCCTGGGTGATCATCAGGATGGGCTGTTACATCCATTTCTGAGTATTTAACTTCAATTTTAGGAATTTCTATCTGAATATAACCTCCAGCTTTATAGCCCATATCTTCAGGTATCTCTACAACAAATTCCTTAATAAATGTTGCTACATTATAATTAGATACAACGATAGCTTCCCATTTTTTAATTCCGAATACTTCTTCCGGAATCGTAATATTCATATTCTGTTTTACCTTTACTTGACAAGCTAAACGAATTCCTTCTTTTAACTCTTTACGTGTAAAATGTGGGGTTTCTGTAGGCAATGCTTCTCCTCCACCCTCTAATACGTGGCATTCACATTGAACACAAGTTCCTCCACCACCACAAGCAGATGGTAAAAATATTTTTTTATTTCCAAGAGTTGTTAGTAAACTATCTCCTGAGGCAACTTCGATTTCCCTTTCACCATTAATGGTGATTTTTACAGGACCCGATGGTGCTAGTTTTTCTTTAGTAAATAGTAATAATGACACCAATAATAATATCAATATCAAAAAGGCAACAACCGTTGCAATGATTACTCCTATGGTACTTGCTGCTAAGATCATATTATTCCTTCGTTATTTTAGAAACTTCAACGATTTGAGTTGATTCTGTTTTTTCTTGTTCTAACACTTCAGTTTTTGTTCCTACTGCTTCAGTATCAGATTCTTCTTTTTCACCGCTAGTAGTTAACATTCCACCAAAACTCATAAATCCGATTGCCATTAATCCTGTGATGATAAATGTAATTCCTAATCCTCTTAAAGGAGCTGGCACATTTGAATATCTTACCTTTTCTCGAATTGCAGCAATAGCAACAATGGCTAAAAACCAACCAATTCCTGAAGAAACACCATAGTTTAATGCTAAACCTAATGTTTCTATTTCACGAGATTGCATAAATAATGATCCTCCTAAAATTGCACAATTCACTGCAATTAATGGTAAAAAGATTCCTAATGAATTATATAATGAAGGAGAGAATTTCTCTACTACAATTTCTACCAATTGTACCATCGTTGCAATGGTAGCAATGAATAATATAAAAGAAAGGAAGCTTAAATCGTATTGTGCATATTCTGGCCCTAACCAAGCTAAAGCACCGTCTTGTAAAATATACTGATCTAATAACCAGTTAAGAGGCACCGTTACTGCTAATACAAATATTACAGCAGCACCAAGACCTACTGCAGTTGATACTTTTTTAGAAACCGCAAGGTACGAACACATCCCTAGGAAGGTTGCAAACACCATGTTGTCTATAAAAATCGACTTAAAAAATAATTCTAAATGTTCCATTTTTCTAGTATTCTATATTTTTAAATAAACTAAACTGCAGACTACTTTCTGAAGGCTGCAAACTAATCTACTCGTCTTCTATTAATGCTTTATTTCTTGAACGTTGTACCCAAATAATAAGTCCAACGATGATCAGTGCCATTGGTGATAATAACATAAAACCGTTATTTTCATAACCAAATGCATATACTCCTGTTTTCTCTATTGAATCTCCTAATACTGGAATACCAAGTAAAGTTCCAGATCCTAGTAATTCTCTAAAGAAACCTACTATGATTAGTATTAATCCGTAACCTAATGAGTTTCCAATTCCGTCTAAGAAAGAACGCCAAGGTCCGTTTGCTAATGCAAAGGCTTCAAAACGTCCCATAATAATACAGTTGGTAATAATCAATCCTACAAATACTGAAAGTGTTTTACTTAATTCATAAGCAAATGCTTTTAATACTAAATCCACAATAATTACCAAAGCTGCAACTACTACAAGTTGTACGATAATTCTAATTTTTGAAGGAATGATATTTCTCATTAATGAAATTACCACATTTCCCATTCCCAACACGAACATTACAGAAATTGCCATTACAATGGAAGCTTCTAATTGTGCCGTAATTGCTAAAGCGGAACAAATACCTAATACCTGAATAGTAATAGGATTGTCATCCAATAAAGGATCCATTATTAATTTCGCGTCTTTTTTTGATAAAAGTCCCATAAATTAATTGTTTTTTAAAGTGTTGAAATAAGGAATGTACAGCTTTAATTCGTCTTTAATCATCGCTGTAACTCCGTTACCTGTTATGGTAGATCCTGCAATAGCATCTACTTTATTATCTTTTTTGTTTTCGTTTTTTGGATCTCCGTTTCCTTTTGCTACCGTAATACCAGCAAAGCTTCCTGAAGCATCATATAAATGTTCTCCAGAAAAATCATCCATAAAAAAACGTTGATTGATGTTTGCTCCTAGTCCAGGTGTTTCTCCTTTATGATCAAAGAAAACTCCTTTTACTACCATATTCTTATCCATTGCAACATAACCCCAAATAGCATCCCAAAGTCCTTTACCAAGGATTGGCGCTATATAATAGGTTTCTCCTTCAATTTCTCCAATAAACAAAGGCAATCTTCTTTGATAAGAAGCATCTTTTGCAGCTGCTTGTTCTTTTTTAAGATCAATTAAATAAGCTTCTGGATCTTCTGTAGCAGTTTCGCCTTGAATAATTAATTGTTTTGTAATATGAGTTGAAAAAGATTCAGCAACTACATTTTTAGAAACAAAGTTTACACTTGATTCGTCATTTTCGTTTACTCCTAATGCGTATAAAATATTCTGTTGCTTTTCAATACGCTTGTTTTCTGTTATATTTTCTTTTAACCCTTCCGCAGCAAAAGCTAATATAGAACCAACCACTACTACCATTATAATGGCAAAGATGATGGTGTAACTATTTTTATCTGTATTAATAGCCATAATTAATTCGTTTTAACTTTTAAACGCTTCATTCTTCTTTTAATATTTCCTTGAACCACATAATGATCGATGGTTGGCGCAAATACATTCATAAGTAATATAGCAAGCATAACTCCTTCTGGATATGCTGGATTAAATACTCTAATCATTACCGCTAAGAAACCGATTAAGAAACCGTAAATCCATTTTCCTTTGGTTGTCTGACTTGCGGTAACAGGGTCTGTTGCCATATAAACAATACCAAAAGCAAGACCACCTATTAATAGATGATGCCAAAATTCAGTACTCATTAATCCGTAAAAACTATTTGTTTCTCCAATTAATCCTGATGAAGTTACCCAATTAAAGATAAGCCCCATTACTAAAGAACCAATTACTGCTGAAACCATAATTCTCCAACTTGCAATTTTTGTATAAATAAGGAATATTCCCGCCAATAATATTAATAACGCGGAGGTTTCTCCAACAGAACCTGGCATGAACCCATAAAACATATCCATGACCGAATAAGTCATATCATTACCTTGTGCTAAGGCTCCTAACACCGTTTCTCCTGAAATTGCATCTGCTTGTCCTTCCATTGCTCTTGCTCCTAAAACCCATACTTTATCTCCACTCATCCAAGTTGGATAAGCAAAAAACAAGAAAGCTCTAATGGTTAATGCAGGGTTTAAAATATTCATTCCTGTACCACCAAAAACCTCTTTACCAATCACTACTCCAAAGACAATCGCTACTATTAACATCCAAATTGGAATATCTATAGGAACAATTAAAGGCACTAACATTCCTGTTACTAAGTATCCTTCTTCAACTTCGTGATTGTTAATGGTTGCAAATATAAATTCAACTCCAAGTCCAACTACATAAGATATAATCACTAATGGTAATACAGCCATTGCTCCTACCGTAAAGTTGTCCCAAGACCAAAAGTTAGTACTAAAAAAACCGCCTGTAGCTCTTTCAATTTCTCCTAATGCTAAAAAATGTTGATATCCTGTGTTGAATATTCCGAAGATAAGAACTGGTATCATCGCTAATACCACCATATTCATCGTTCGTTTTAAATCATCTACTACTCTAATGTGAGATCCAGATTGTGTCGTATCGTTTGGAGTATATAAGAAGGTATGAAATGCACCAAAAGAGGTTTGCATTTTTGTTCCTTCATACTTCTTTTTTAACGCGTCTAGTTTTTGTTTCATTCCCATAACGTTATCCTATTTCTTTATACATTAAATCCAAACCGTCTCTAATTATTTTCTGATGTGGTTGTTTTGAAACACATACAAATTCAGTAAGTGCAAAATCTTCTGGAGCTACTTCATACATTCCTAAAGCTTCCATATTATCTAAATCACCAACCATACACGCTTTTAATATTTGCATTGGAAAAATATCCAAGGGAAATACTTGCTCATAGTTACCAGTCAACACAAAAGCCCTATGCTCTCCATTGGTATTGGTATCTAAGGTGTATTCTTTTTTAGAAGACATCCAACTAAAAGTTAATGCTCTAGTAATTGATTCTTTCTTGAAAACCGGAACCAACCAACCAAAAAGCTCATAATCATCCCCTTCAGGAATTACTGTTACTGTATTTGGATAATAACCTAAATGTCCTTTTAATGAAGTTTTTTCTCCTGAAAGAATGTTTCCGCTTATCACACGAACGTTTTCTTCATTCAGACCAGAATCATAAACAAATGTAGAAACCTCAGCTCCTATTTTTGTAGTATAATATTTTGGTGCTTTAACTGAAGAACCAGCTAATGCAATAACACGTTCTGCATTAAATTTACCTGTCAACAACAATTCTCCAATAATTACTAAATCTTGAGGAGTTACCGTCCAAACAACTTCACCTTTATTTACTGGATCAATTTCACCAATCTGTGTACCTACATTTCCTGCAGGATGAATTCCAGATACTTTATGTACCGAAATATCACTCATCCCATTAAAAACATTGTTGCTATTTGCTCCAACACTAACGTGAACTGTACCATTTGTTAACTTGCTAAATGCAGTAACTGCTGCTTGTAATTCTTTTTCCTTCCCCGTTAAGGTAAAGTCATAATCAGCAGCTAAAGGCGCAGTAGTGTAAGCCGAAACGAAAATCGCTTTTGGCATCACTGCTGGATCAGCAATAACATCGTAAGGCCTTTGCTTGATAAAAGCCCAACAACCAGATGTTAATAAATGGTTTTTAATTTCTTCTGTTTTCATTGAAGTTACATTCACAACACCAAAGTCTTTATAGACGTCTTGCTGATCGGCTTCAATAATAATTTCTTTGATTACTCGTTTCGCACCTCTTTCAATGGTGATAAGTGTACCACTAACTGGAGAGACAAATTTAATGTCTTCGTTAGCTTTAGAGTAAAATATAACATCTCCTGCTTGTAATTTAGCTCCTTCTCTTACAGCCAGTTTTGGCGTAATTAAATGAAAATCTGAGGGTCGAATAACGTATGTTCTCGATCGAGGCGATTTTGAAAGAGTTTTGTCTGCCTCACCTTTTAAGCGGATGTTAAGACCTTTTTTAATCTTAATGTCTTTAGACATAGAATGCTTGTATTAAATTCTATTTAAAAAATCCCGTATAAATTTTGGGTATGCAAATTTAAAAAAATAATATTGCGTAACACATTAATTTTACATTTTTCTTAACAATAATTAAAGCTTTTATTAACTCCTAAATAAGGCATAATTATTGTTTATCTTTATAGGCTTAAAACCATCAAAAATGAACATTCGTTTTTTATTCCTACTAATAATTTCATCAAATTGTTTTGCTCAATATTCGGAGCAAATAGAACCTGATTACATTAAGACTATACAATTTATTGGGAACACCAACCAAAGCCAGCTACCAATAATTAAATTAGGAGAACCTCTTTATTTAACATTTGATGCATTAAATGGAGATGAAGCAGATTTCTATTACCGAATAACACATCATAATTTCGATTGGACAATTAGTGATCTTTCACAAGGAGAATACATGAACGGTTTTGATGATGTTAGAATTTACGAATACAAAAACTCGTTTAATACGCTTCAAATATTCTCTCATTATATTCTTTCTATTCCTAATAGAGACACCAAGAGACTAACAAAAAGCGGAAACTATATGATTTCGATTTACGATGATTATGGTGACCTAGTTTTTTCAAGAAAATTTATGGTTATTGAAAATATTGTTGGTGTGACTGCTTACGTGAAAAGAGCTAGGGATTTAAGAAATATTGAAACACATCAGGTAGTGCAATTTGTAGTTAATTCACCAAACATTCAACTCACCAACCCAAAAGAGACGGTTAAGACTTTGGTTCTTCAAAACAGCAACTTAAATAATGCTATTACCAATTTAAAACCTCAATACACTATAGGGTCGCAATTAATTTATCGTTATGATAAAGAATCATCTTTTTTAGGAGGAAATGAATTTTTGTTTTTTGACAATAAAGATATTAGAGCAGCAACTTCTAGTATACGACGAATAGAGTTAACCGATATTTACAATAATTACCTTTATACTAATGGAGCCAGGTACAACCGCCCATACACCTACAACCCAGATATTAATGGTAATTATGAAGTCCGGGTTTTAGCTCCAACAACCGATATTAATATTGAAGCAGATTATGCACGAGTGCATTTTAATCTTCAGTATTTTGAAGATATTGAAGATAAAGAATTACACCTTTACGGCAACTTTAATAACTGGGTTATTGACGAGACCACATATATGGAATATAACCGTCAAACCGATACTTACCAAAACAGTCGATTATTTAAACAAGGTTTTTACAACTATAAATACGTCTTAGTAAACAGAGATGGAACTATTAATGAGGGTGCTGTTGAAGGAAATTATTGGCAAACCGAAAACGAGTATACAGTTCTAGTCTACTTTAGAGATTTAGGTGCTCGTTATGATCGGATTATTGGAATGGGAAAAGCAAATTCCATCAACATTAATAACCAGTAAATCACATTTTAACTACCGTATCATAGCTTAGTTTTTTAATCTTATACTCTTGAAGCCGTTGGCTATAATAGCTACATTCTGTAATTGGATTCACATAAATATGAAGGCTCATCGCACGTTTTTCTTTTGAGTTATGAAGACTATGCAAGCCAATATCATCATTGATATAATACGAACCATTCTCTTGCATCATCTCGCTAACAGTTAATATTGGCACTTCATTTTCATCGTTTTTATATTGGTTTTCAACAATACTTCCTTCTACCAAAAAAACCCAACAATCTTGATCGTTATGGCAATGAATTGGGGTTTCCTGTCCTGCTTTCCAACACAATAATAACAATTCAAAATCTGAAGTTCGAGCAATACAATTACGAGTATAATGGGTCTCATCCCAAGTTGCATGTTTTTCAAATTCTGAAACAGGAATCTGCAGCCTATCTATCAAATCTTTAATCTTCTCTTTCGAACAATTTGATAATTGCTGAACTAATTCCGAAATGGTGTTTATATGTTTCAAAAAAAATAAAATTAATTATAATTACAAATCAATACCTTTGCTTCTTCTTACATCTAATGTTCAAAAAATATATCTTCTGTGAAAAGAGAATTAGAATTATTTCAAAAATTAACAATCGAATTTCTCAATAAAGAAATAGACGAACCCGTAGTTAAACCCTTACAAGCAAATTCACTGTGGAAAGATATAAATATTTCACTACAAAACGAGGGGGTTTCTGAAGAAGAATTTGAGAAAATACTACGAGACGTTGTTTTAAATACTCCAAGAACTGCCACCAATAAATTTTTTAACCAGCTTTTTGGTGGTCGAAATCCGAAAGCAACTTTGGGCGATTTACTAGCTGTAATACTTAACAATAGTATGTACACTTATAAAGTGGCGGGGCCTCAAGTAGGTATTGAAACCGAAATCATCAATCGTGTTTGCGACATTATTGATTACCCAAAACAAAGCGGAGGAACTATCACTTCTGGCGGTTCAGTTAGTAACCTCATCGCAATGTTAATGGCTCGGGACAAAGCAAGTCCAAAAATTAGGTATGAAAGTTTTCAAGAAAAATTAATTGGCTATACTTCAGAAAGCTCACATTATTCCATTAAAAAAAATGCTGCCATCTGCGGAATTGGAACCGAACAAATCAGGAAAATAGCAACCGATGAAAAAGGAATATTAATTCCTGAAGCATTAGAAGAAGCAATTAAAAACGACATTGCAAACAACCGAAAACCATTCTTTATAAATGCCACTGCAGGAACTACCGTTTTGGGTGCTTTTGACCCAGTCGTAGAAATTTGCGCGATTGCAAAAAAAGATAATATTTGGGTTCACGTTGATGGTGCTTACTGCGGAAGTGTAATTTTCAGTAAAAAATATAAGCACTTATTAAATGGACTTGAGCAAGCAGATTCCTTTAATTTTAATGCTCACAAAATGATTGGCACTCCATTAACTTGTTCAGTTTTGGTGGCTCGTGACAAAAAATATTTATATGAATCGCTTTCTATGGAAGCCGATTATTTATATCAAACCGATGCGGATGATTTTAATTTAGGAAAAACATCATTGCAATGCGGAAGACGAAACAATGCTTTAAAGTTTTGGACACTTTGGAAATCTGTTGGCACTAAAGGGCTAGAAACTATTGTCGATAATCAATTTATGTTAGCAGATGTTGCGAGAGATTATGTAAAATCCCACTCTGATTACAATTATTATAGTTTTGACGAATCTGTTTCGGTTTGTTTTAATTATAAAGATATTCCTGCTGACAAACTTTGTACCTTATTATATGAACACGCAGAATTGGTTATTGGGTTCGGAACATTTAGAGAAGATACATTTATACGTTTGGTTACGGTAAACCCTAATAATAGCAAAGAAGAAATTATAGATTTATTTAAGACTATTGAACGGTTTGTGGAGGATAATCCTTCTTTATTTTAAGTTATTACGCAGAGATTCACGGGAAGACGCTGAGTTTCGCAGAGAAAAAAAAGACATTAAAATTACACTCCCGATGTTTCGGGATTCACGAAATAACAATATAACATGAGTCTATTTAAAAAAGTTAATAAAGTATTAGCCGCTTTCGGAAGCATTAAAGCAATGGAACGTCTTCACGTTGACACATTCACCGAAAATAAAATTGAAAATATTGGAGGAGATAAATTAGCTGAATCTAATCAGGGTCAAATATGGGCAGGAATTCAAGAACTAACTGGGTACTATTTTCTCGAAACAACTATTCTCACAGGAGTAAACATTAAAACATTAAAAGGAGCTACTTTAAACTTCATAAGTAAAAATGGAGACTTTGAATTAAAATCTGATACCCAAGAGATAAAATCAGAATTCTCTAATGTTTCCAATCGTTTTATAACTCAAATTAGTTTTGATATCACAGAAAAAGAAATAGACAGATTGATAAAAGGAGATTTTTCTGAAATTAGTTTTATATTTAAAAAGACGTCATTAGTTTTCCTAAGAACAAGCAAGTAATTTTATAGAATTTGTTTTCATTTTATAATTAACCCAAAAGAATAGTATATTTACTCAATGGGTTCAAAAAAACTTGCAAAAGAAAAAAGCAGAAAAGCAGCTATTTACAAGGGTGCAGAATGCTTAAACTGTGGACAGCCACTTGAACTTACCGACAAATACTGTTCTAATTGTTCACAATTAAACAGTACCAAACAGCTTTCGATCAACGATTTTTTTAATGAATTTTTAAGTAGTCTATTTACTTACGATTCTCGGTTGCGATACACCATAAAAGATTTGTTATTTAAACCAGGAATGATCACTAGAAATTATGTGGCCGGACAACGATTAAAATATGCCAATCCGTTTCGATTTTATTTAAGTGTTTCCATCATCTATTTTATTCTTTTAGGCTTTTCCACAAGTACAGATTCCAAAATAAAAATAAATGGGCAATCACTTGAAGTACCCGAGAGCATTTCAGGAGAAATTACAAACCCAACCATTGAAAATAACGCTTATTTTAATGCAGATTCTTTAAACAGAGAAATTGATTCTATAATTAAATCAAATGCAAAAGAAAAGGAAGATACAACATATTTATCCGAAACAGAATTAGACTCTATTTCTTGGCTTGGCCAGGTTTTTGAACGCACAGCGATGTATCGTGATTTCTACAACGAAACAGAAATTAAAAATCCTGAAGTAGCCTTAGATAGTTTAAAACATAACAAAAACAGATTGAATACTTGGCTATATAGTAAGAATAACACGATGGACAGGGTTACAGAAAATCCAGCAGTTTTTATGAATTATATGCTCGGAAAAATTCCTTTCTTTTTATTCTTTTTTGCTCCTTTTTTCGCTTTCTTTTTTTGGATATTGTATTCCAGAAAAAAATATAATTATATGGAACACCTAATATTCATATTCCATATTTTTAGTTTTTCATTCTTAATAGCAATTATTGCTTACTTCCCAGATTTATTATTAGGAGATAGCGACATAGTAACAGCTATAGTATATTTAATTATTGGACCATTTTACTTTTACAAAGCCCTTCGGAATTTCTACAAACAAAGAAGAGTATTAACAATATTTAAATTTGTAGTATTAAATATTATATTTTTTGTAGGATCTTTAATTGCTGCCACTCTATTTTTTACAGCAACCGCAGCAATTTATTAAGCAGACAATACTTTTTGTAATTCAATAAACTCTGGACAAGTTTCTACTTTACTGAATTTAATTTTTTGTTCATTTTGAATCACATGACAAAACTCACAATGAGAATCGTAAGTTATTTTAAAATCAGATAGAATATCGAAGTTATCCTTTGTTTGAAACAATCCAACATAATCAACTTCGTGTAAATCGTTATAACGAGTGATTTTATATTGGTTGCCCTCATTATCTGCAAACTCAATTTTAAACCAAGAATTACTTCCAGTACCAGAAAGTTTTTGAGCGGCATCAGGCAATAATGGAAGTTCTTTTTCTTCCAAATCCCCTGTTTTCTTTCTGTGAAAATAATTGGTTAAGTTTTCCTTTAAAACACTTCCTGTATAGTTTACAATAACTCCATTTAGCACCTCGAACATTCCAGAACTTGCTGCTATTTCTGCATTACCGATGGCACTTGGAGAAAACTTTTTAATATGATTTAATCCTTTTATTATTTCTTCATTCTCGGTGGAAGTTAAAATAGTTTCGGTTACAAAACGCGCACAATTACTTCCGTTTTCAGCAAATGCCTTGTAAGGGTAACTACCTTGAGATTGTAAATTTAAAATATAATCTTGTGCTTTTTCAAAATCAATTTCTTCACAAACCGAAGCAACCAATCGACCTTCGCCGTGGGTTTTTTGTGGATTTCCTTCCAACCACCTTAAAAAGGTATCGAGGTTTTCTAAAGGACCATTACCAACCAATTTTGCTTTAAAAGGGATTTTTAATTCAGCATCCGTTTCAACACTTCGTACTCTTCCAAATCCATTGGGAGTAACATAACGTCCAAAATCGTAATATTTAGCTTCGCCTGTTTTATTTTCGATTAACACCATCGCAGCGTGACCTGCTTTTATTTGCTTAAAGGTTCCTAAACCTACTAATGGCAGTAGTTTGCATTGCCACTCATCGCTTACTTTTACAAAAGTATCGGGGAATGCTAAGACAATTAATTTTCCGGAGCCAATCATATTTTTACTATTTTATTTTGATGAGATTGCAAGTCTTCATAATTCATTTCAACTTGGTTTTCCATCTTTTTAATTCTTGTGATACTCTTAGTACGAACAAAACCACGATCCATTACAAGATTTGTTTTATTATTTCCTTCGCCAGCCGTTTTATGAAAATATAGGATTTCTGCTTCGGAAGGGTTTTGATGTTCTTTTAAAAATTCTGAAAACCAAAAATCGCGTTTCTTTTTAATTTCAGCCGAATATAACAAGGAAGAAGACCAAATAATGGGTACTAAAGGTTTTTCTGAAAAGTATTTTGTCGTTCCATCCCAGACCAATTCATATAAATGCAGCTTCTCTTTATAATCTACTAAGATAATGGTAAAAGGTTCAATATCATTAAAACTGAAGTTTTCTATTTCAGAAACCGCATCATTACTTGTCAAAAGTTTGGTAACGATAATTCCTCTACTTAAACGATATTTTTGCTTCGGAATATGTGCTTCAAAGCCACCATTCAACAAACAAATTAATCGTTTTTTATCGCTTAATCCAATCCAAGTCCCTCCTGCTTTTTCATCTTTCGGAAATAACAAATTTACTCCTTCAACTGAATATGTTTCAGGTGGAATCGTATTTCGAAGTGGTGATTCATCTCGATTGGAAGTTAAAATAAAATCACCATTTTCTTTCGGAAAAAAACTTACGGTACACATTTAATTCAAAGTCATCAATTGACTTGAAAAATACAAAAAAAATATTTGGACTTCTGTATTTTCACATAAATTTAGATAAGTTCAATTTCTGAAATTCGTACCTTTGCAATTCAAATTTAAAAAACCAAAATAAATCATGGGAAAAGGATTTTTTGAAGTTCCTATTGCTGTAAATGAGCCTATTAAAGGCTTCGCTCCAGGATCACAAGAACGTAAAGAAGTATTAGATGCTTATAAAAAAATGTACAATAGCACCATCGATGTACCAATGTATATCAACGGTGAAGATGTAGAGACGGGCGACACTGCTACGATGTCACCACCTCATGACCATCAACATATTGTTGGAACTTATCATAGAGCTGAAAAAAAACATATTGAATACGCTATTGAAACTGCTTTAGAAGCTCGCAAGAAATGGTCGGTAATGCCTTGGGAACAACGCGCTGCTATTTTTCTTCGTGCTGCGGAATTAATCGCTGGTCCTTACCGTGCAAAAATTAATGCTGCAACGATGATGGCACAATCTAAAACTATTCATCAAGCTGAAATTGATGCTTCTTGTGAGTTTATCGATTTCTTGCGTTTCAACGTTCAGTATATGACTGAAATATATGCAGAGCAACCTGAATCTACTTCAGATACTTGGAACCGTCTAGAATATCGCCCTTTAGAAGGTTTTATCTATGCGATTACTCCGTTTAACTTTACTGCGATTGCTGGAAATCTTCCTGCAAGTGCTGCATTAATGGGTAATGTGGTGATGTGGAAACCTAGTGACAGTCAGATATTTTCAGCAAAAATAATTTTAGATGTATTTAAAGAAGCGGGAGTTCCTGCTGGAGTAATCCAAATGGTGATGGGAGATCCTGTGATGATTTCGGATACTATTTTTGCAAGTCCAGATTTTAGCGGAGTTCATTTTACAGGTTCTACAAACGTATTTAAAGGAATTTGGCAAAAAATTGGAACGCAAATCCATACTTATAAAACCTACCCAAGAATTGTAGGCGAAACTGGAGGTAAAGATTTTATCGTTGCTCATAAAACTGCAAATCCAAAACAAGTTGCTACAGCAATGGTTCGTGGTGCTTTTGAATTACAAGGTCAAAAATGTAGTGCTGCTAGTCGTTGTTATATTTCTTCAAGTATTTGGGAAGAAGTTAAAACCTATTTAATTGAAGATGTAAATTCATTTAAAATGGGTTCTCCAGAAGATATGAGTTGTTATATAACAGCTGTAATCCACGAAGGATCTTTTGACAAATTAGCTTCTTATATAGACCAAGCGAAAAAAGATGATGATGCAGAAATTATTGTGGGTGGAGGTTACGATAAAAGCAAAGGTTATTTTATTGAACCTACTGTACTTTTAGCTAAAGATCCAAAATACACAACGATGCATACAGAACTGTTTGGACCTATCTTAACTGTTTATGTATTTGACGATGAGAAATGGGAAGAAACACTTCATTTAGTTGACGAAACAAGTATTTACGCATTAACAGGCGCTGTATTTAGTGAAGACCGTTACGAATTGGAAACCGCAGTAAGAATTTTAGAAAATGCTGCCGGAAACTTCTATATCAATGACAAACCAACAGGTGCAGTTGTAGGACAACAACCTTTTGGAGGTGCTAGAGGAAGTGGAACAAACGACAAAGCAGGAAGCAAATTAAACTTATACCGTTGGGTTTCTCCAAGAATGGTAAAAGAGACTTTTGTAACTCCTACCGATTATAGATATCCTTTTTTAGGATAATTCTTTAACTCAATATTTTAAATATAAGACTGTCTGAAAAGGCAGTCTTTTTTATTTATTCTTAAATTTTATAGGGAGATGAACCACACTTTTAGTTTCAAAAAAATCTTCTTTAAAAAAGTCTTGTAAAGGATAAATGGTTGCTTTGGGGAAATTTGCTAATTCTTCAGAAAGATTTCCTCCTTTTAAATATAGAATTCCATTTTTAAGTTCGTGTTTACTCTTTTTTTCTACGGAATTTCTCACCCAACGAACAAAAGTTTCCATTTGAGCGACTGCCCTACTTACCACAAAGTCGTATTGACCGTTAATGGTTTCAACTCTAGCATTGGTAGCCTTTACATTTTTCAAGCCCAGTCCTTCCACTACTTCTTCCACCACTTTAATTTTTTTTCCGATACTATCTACCAAATGAAAATGCACTTCAGGATACAAAATCGCTAAAGGAATTCCCGGAAATCCACCACCAGTTCCAACATCCAAAATTTTTGAACTTGGCAAGAATTCTTGAACCTTTGCAATTCCTAAAGAGTGTAAAACGTGACGTAAATACAATTCATCAATATCTTTTCGAGAGACCACATTGATTTTTAAATTCCAATCCTGATACAATTCTTTAAGCTGTTCAAACTGGGAAATTTGTGATTCAGTTAAATTCGGGAAATAGTTAAGTAGTAATTTCATGTTTAATGATATTGTGCAAAAGTAATCCTTCTTAGTTAAAAATAACACAAAGAATTACACGTTATCCATTTAAGATGCGTAATTTTGCATCTTAATTTTTTAAGGTAAATTATTATTTAATTTATCCCCCTTTAAAATTTATATATTGTGAACTACAAACAAGTAACATTCTCAAGAACAGACTCTACGCATTTTTTTAAAACGCTAAACAAAAGAGTGAATCAGTATTTTAAAGACAATGAAATAGTGAAAACTGGAAATTGGAAATTATATACGAAAGCTATCGTAATGTTTTCTCTTTTCTTTATTCCTTTAGTAATAATTTTAACAGTAGATATGCCACAATGGGCAATGCTTTTACTGACTGTTGTTATTGGAATTGGAATGGCAGGAGTTGGAATGAATGTAATGCATGATAGCAATCACGATTCTTTTTCAAGTAAAAAATGGGTTAATAAATTAATGGGAAGTAGTATTTACATCCTTGCCGGAAATGTATATAATTGGAAAGTACAACACAATGTTTTACATCATACTTTTACGAACATTCAAGGACAAGATGAAGATATTGATGCTGGAAGAATTATTCGTTTTTCGAAACATTCTAAATGGATTAATATTCATAAATTTCAGAAATATTATTCATTTGCCTTATATGGCTTATTAACTATTAACTGGGCAATTACAACCGACTTCAAACAAATGAGAAGCTACTTAAAACGTAAACTTTCTTATGGTAAATTTCCTAATCCAGCTACAGAATGGACTAAGTTAATCATCTCAAAAGTAATTTATTATGCCGTTTGGGTTGTTTTACCAATTTTAGTTTTAGACATCGCTTGGTGGAAAGTATTAATTGGATTTTTCGTAATGCATTATACAGCAGGAATCATTTTAAGTGTAGTATTCCAACTAGCTCACGTAGTACCAAAAACCGAAATGCCTTTACCAGATGAAAACGGAAATATGAAACATACATGGGCAGTTCATCAGTTTTATACTACTTCAAATTTTGCTCCTACAAACAAAATTGTTTCTTATTATACAGGAGGTTTGAACCACCAAGTAGAACATCACGTTTTTCCTCATATTTCTCATATTCATTACGGGAAAATTGCAAAAATCGTAAAAGAAACTGCTTTAGAATTCGACTTACCATACAATGAATACAAGACGATGCGTAGAGCAATTATCGAACATTTTAACCAACTTAAAGTATTAGGTGAACAACCTGTAGCAGCTGCATAAATCTATGAATCCAAAGCTTTCTAACCGTATTAATGCAATGGCAACTTCTGCCACTTTAGCGATGGCTGCAAAAGCCAGAGAATTAAGAAACGAAGGAAAAGACATTATAGGTTTAAGTCTTGGAGAACCCGATTTTAATGTGCCAGAATTTGTAAAGGAAGCTGCCGTAAATGCAGTGAATGAAAATTATCATTCGTATACTCCTGTTGATGGTTATGCAGAATTAAAAAATGCAATAATTACAAAGTTTAAACGCGACAATCACTTAACATATTTACCTTCACAAATTGTAGTTTCTACAGGAGCTAAACAATCGTTGGCTAACTTGGCAATGGTTTTGTTAAATGAAGGTGATGAGGTATTATTACCTGCTCCATATTGGGTAAGTTATAGTGATATTAGCAAATTAGCTGGTGGTGTTCCAGTGGAAATCCCTACTTCTATAGATTCAGATTTTAAAATTACTCCTGAAAGCTTAGAAGCGGCCATTACGCCAAAAACAAAAATGATGATTTACAGCTCTCCTTGTAATCCAAGTGGATCTGTTTATTCTAAAAAAGAGCTTCGTGCTTTAGCAGATGTTTTGGTGAAATATCCAGACATTATTGTGATTAGTGACGAAATTTACGAGCATATTAATTTTACTGAAATCCACGCCTCTATGGCAACTTTTGAAGATATGCACGATCGTACTGTGGTTGTAAATGGTGTTTCAAAAGCCTATTCTATGACGGGCTGGAGAATTGGATATATTGGCGGACCAGAATGGATTGCTCGCGCTTGTAACAAGATGCAAGGTCAAATTACCAGTGGTGCTAATTGTATTGCTCAACGTGCTACGATCACGGCTTTAGAAAGTTCTCCCTCTAAAATTCAATTTATGGTAGATGCTTTTAAAGAGCGTCGTACTTTAATTTTGGATTTACTTGCTGCAATCCCAGGTTTTAAAACCAATATCCCACAAGGTGCTTTTTATGTATTTCCAGATATTTCTTATTACTTCGGAAAGACACTAAATGATGTTACTATCAATAATGCTTCCGATTTTTCATTGTATTTACTAGAAAAAGCAAATGTGGCAACCGTTACAGGTGAAGCATTTGGCGACCCTAATTGCATTCGTATTTCTTATGCAGCTTCTGAAGAAAATATTGTGGAGGCTTTGAAAAGGATTAAGAAAGCTTTGGTTTAGTTAATAAAATATCTACATTATTTAAGTTTTAAAGAGTTTTATTAGGCTATACTATTCTGAAAATGGTTTAAGAGTAAAAGAATAATTTGGAATCAACAAGAATAAAATCTCATTATAAAAGTTTGCTCATCATATAAGAGAAAAATAATGAAAGTACTATCTTTAATATTGCTCTTTATATCTATATCGGGATATACGCAACCAACATATGAAAATCCATTAAAATTTGAAGGGCAGTTAAGAGGTGTATTTGAAGTTTTAGCTATCGACTCTACGAAATCGGTAAATCTAATAACCTTGAAACTAAACTACCTAACAAATAAATCGCCTAAATTAATTATTCCCCCCAACTATATAGCTCTGGTGTTTTCTGATAAACCTTCGAAGGAGAAAAATCGGAAAAACCAAAAAATTGGAAAATCACAATGGCGTAGTACATCTGAAAACCTGTTAGTTGGAAAAGAGTATTATTTTGATTTAAAACATTACTATTATTATCGATCTATTAATCCTCCACCAAATAATATACCATACGCTTTTGATTTAGATGGAGAAAGAATTTGGGAAGAAAGTGACACCTTTGGAATTTATCAAACCTCCTATTTAGAAGGTGTTTTTTATGTAATCGACAAATATGTTAAGGAGACACATTTTTAGAAACTTATTACACGATACAATCGTGCGAAAACATTAGGTAAAAAGAAACTTTGGTTTAGTATTGTCTTAAAATCGTAAATCTTCAGAATTTATCGATTTCTCCAAAAGTAAGGAGTTAGTAAAATCAAGACCGTAAACAATTCTAAACGACCAATCAACATTAAAAATGCCGACCACCATTTTGCAGGATCAGATAAAGCTGCGTAATTGTTTACTGGCCCTAAATCGCCCAAGGCTGGGCCTACATTTCCTAAACTGGAAGCTGCACCACCCAAGGCGGTTTGAAAATCTAATCCCATCCAAGAGAATACCAATACTCCGATGATAAAAGAAAGTAAATAAAGAATAAAGAACCCTAATATATTAAATACAATAGGTTGATGTACTGCTTTTGTATTGTAACGAACTGGTAAAACTGCTCTTGGATGTAACGTTCTACGAAATTCAATCAATCCATTTTTAATTAATATAATATGACGTACTATTTTTATCCCACCTGCAGTAGATCCCGCCGACCCTCCTAAAAACATCAATCCGAAAAAGAAAACTGTTAAAAAGGGAGTCCATAAAGTATAATCTGCACTTACAAAACCTGTTGTGGTAATTATAGTCAACACCTGAAACAAACTATGCCTAAATCCGCTTTCATAACGTCCCCAAACCATTGGATGATCTACCGTGGATTGTGTAATATCTGCTTGAAAGTAAATAATTAACGAAGCCATTATCGAAAACCCAACAATAGCTATAAAATAAAACCGAAACTCTTCATCTTGAAATATT
Organism: Flavobacteriaceae bacterium; assembly: GCA_046055745.1. Lineage (GTDB taxonomy): Bacteria > Bacteroidota > Bacteroidia > Flavobacteriales > Flavobacteriaceae > Marifrigoribacter. Next base: position 19,304 of record JASFZG010000100.1, read on the forward strand.
TTTCTAAATTTCCTCTTGAACATAAAATAACTCAACACGAAATTAGTTCCTGCCAAAAACATAAAGAATATAACAATATATTGTATTAAAGGTTGGTCGTTCCAATAGGCCATACTGGCGTTTTTGGTTGAAAAACCTCCCGTACTTAAAGTACTTAACGAATGATTCACAGCATCAAACATACTCATTCCTGCTAATTTCAACATGATAGCTTCTGCTACGGTATAACCTACGTAAATAAACCATAGTCGTTTGGCTGTATCAGTAATTCTAGGGTGCAATTTATCTGAACTAGGACCTGGAGATTCTGCTGCAAAAAGTTCCATGCCTCCAATTCCTAATAATGGTAAAATAGCAATAGCGAGAACGATGATTCCCATTCCTCCAATCCAATGCGTGATACTTCGCCAAAACAAAACACCGTTCGGAATACTTTCAATATCGTTTAATATAGATGCCCCTGTGGTCGTATAGCCACTCATGGTTTCGAAAAAAGCATCGGTAAAACTTGGGATAGCTCCTGTAAAAATATAAGGTAGTGTTCCTGCAAGAGACATAAAAATCCAACCAAAAGTTACAATTATATAACCGTCACGCTTTTGCAATTCCTTTCGTTTATTCCTTGTTACAAACATCATGATTGCACCAATAATAACGGTAACAATACTTGCTTCTAACATCTGTATGGTAACACCATCTTTGTAATAAAAACTTACCAAAGTCGACAACAACATAAACCCTCCGTTTACGCCAATTAATAATCCCATTAAATGAAAGATTATTTTATAATTAAGTTTTACAAAAGCACTCATTATACAAAGAGTTTTTCAACTTTCTTAATCGATTGTGGAAGACAACAAACTACAATCCGATCACCGCTTCTAATTTCAAAATCTCCAAGAGCAATCATTCCTTCTTCATTTCTAATTACTCCACCAATAATTGCAGATCGAGGAAAATCTATTTTTTTAATTACTTTATTACATACTTCGGAAGTTGGCGTAACAATAAATTCGAGAAGTTCCGCATTCATATTATTCAACTTCGTCATCGCTACAATTTCTCCTTTTCGAATGTATCGGAAAATATTATTTGCAGCCAAAAGTTTTTTATTAATTAAAGTATCTATTCCTATTGAATGTGATAGCTGAAAATAATCCATGTTCTCAACCAATGCAATAGTTTTTTTCACTCCTTTAGATTTTGCCACCAAACAAGACATGATGTTAGTTTCGCTATTTCCAGTCACGGCAATAAAAGCATCCATATCGTTAATTTGCTCTTCTTCTAAAAGCTCCACATCTCTCCCATCACCCTGTATTACTAAACAACCTGGTAATTCATCTGCAATTTCAAAAGCTTTTTCTTTGTCTTTTTCTACCAATTTTACATTAAAACGATGGTCACATAAATCTCGAGCTGTTTTGAAACCTATTTTGCTTCCGCCGAGAATCATCACATTTTTAATTTCCACTTTTACCTTTCCGGTAAGTTTGTAAATTTCATCTACTCCTTTTTGTGTGGTTGTAAAATAAACCCGATCACCTTCTTTAAACTGTGTATCACCACGAGGTATTATAGTATGTTGTGTAGCATATCGCTGTATAGCAATTGGCATATATTCTAGGTCTGGATTTAATTTTGCAACTTCCTTAACTGTTTTTCCAACAAATGCTGTAGTTCTAGAAAGTATCAAACCAATCATAATCAAAGCTCCATCTTCAAACTCGTAAGTATCGTTAAATGCACTTTGATTCAGCAATAATTCAATTTCTTTTGCTGCTAAAGATTCTGGTGAAATTAATTCGTCAATTCCAATTTTTTCAAACCCTACTTCATCTTTATTCTGAATAAATTCAGTATTGGTAATTCTTGCAATGGTGTGTTTTGCACCTAATTGCTTTGCCAAAACACAAGTTGTAATATTGGTAGTTTCGCTAGAAGTCACTCCAATTAATAAGTCGGTATCAGCAACATTTGCATCTTTTAAGATGGAGATTGAAGTGGCATCACCACGTACAACTCGAATATCTAAATGCGAACTTGCATAAGCCAATGACTCACGATTGGTATCTATAAGTGTAATATCTTGTGACTCGAAAGACAGTAATTTCGCTAAATGAAACCCTACTTCACCTGCACCTGCAATAATAATTTTCATAATACTATATGTAATATAAGTGACACAAATGTAGAGAAATAAAATAAAAATAAGACTTTGTAAAACACAAATCTATTTTAAGAAATTCCTGCTTAACAAATTGCAAAAAATATGTAGTTTTGCAGCCATTATGACTTCAGAAAAAAAAATAACTCCATATAAAGGTTCTACCCTTAATAAAAAGGAACAAGTAGAAAAAATGTTCGATACTATTTCGGGGAATTACGATGGATTAAACCGCGTGATTTCTTTTGGTACCGATATTAAATGGCGTAAAAAAGTAGTGGCTTCTATTAAAGATCATCAAGCTGATAGTATTTTAGATATTGCCACAGGAACAGGTGATTTAGCAATTAAATACGCTGAAAAAACCAATGCTTCAAAAATTATTGGACTCGACATTTCTGAAGGAATGCTTTCCGTAGCTAGAAAAAAAGTAGCGGGAACCGACTTAGAAAGTAAAGTAGAATTTATAAAAGGTGATTCTGAAGCTTTACCTTTTGAAGATAATTCTTTCGATGCCATAAGTGTTTCATTTGGAATTAGAAATTTTGAAAACTTAGAAAAAGGGCTTTCCGAAATATTACGAGTATTAAAACCTAAAGGATTATTTATAATTTTAGAAACTTCAGTTCCTACTAAATTTCCTTTTAAACAAGGGTATCATTTTCATTCGAAAGTATTACTTCCAATCATCGGAAAACTGTTTTCAAAAGACAAAATTGCCTACAGTTATTTAAGCGAAAGTGCTGCTGCTTTTCCTTTTGGAAAAAAGCTTAACAATATTTTACAAAAAATCGGGTTTATAAGTGTTGAAAATAACCCTCAAACTTTTGGCGTTGCAACAATTTATACCGCCACAAAATAATATGAAGAAATTATTATTTATTATAATCATATTAACTTTTGCTCATACTGCAACTGCACAACTATTTAATAAAGAACGTATATTAAATAGAGAAAACATGGATAAAAAACCTCTTTCTTGGGGTTACTTTTTAGGATTTAATAGTTATGATTATAATTTTGATTATATAAACCAAACATTTGGTAATGATACAGACATCCAGGTAAATGGGGAGGTTGGTTTTAATGTTGGTTTATTAGGAAACTTACGATTAAATGATTATTTAGATTTAAGAATAGAGCCTGGATTAAGTTTTACAAAAAGAAACTTAATATTCCCTGGATTTGAAGAAGAAAAAGATTTTTTTAGAGAAGTTAAATCTACTTATATACACATTCCATTACTCCTTAAGGTTTCTACAAAGCGTTTAAACAACTTTAAACCATTTATTATTGGTGGTCTGTCCACATCATTTAATCTTGCCAGTAACGAAGATCATCCAGAGGATAATTCTAATGGGCAATTTAGATCTAAAAGCAATAGTTTAAACTATGAGCTTGGTTTTGGGATCGATTTTTATTTCTTATATTTTAAATTTTCCCCCTCTATTAGAGGTGTCTTTGGAATGAACGATGAGTTGGTACAAGATAAAAACCCTAATAGTCCTTGGACTAGTAATGTTGAAAAAATGTCGTCTAGAGGTGTTTTTATTAATTTCACTATTCAGTAAAACGCTTAAATTCACTTAATATAATAGCTGTAGCTGTTGCCACGTTTAAACTTTCGGTTTCTTGCTTTATTCCAAATTGAGGGATTGCAATTTTGTTAGTTGCTAGTTTCATTATTTCATCTGAAATACCGTTAGCCTCATTTCCCAAAACAATAAAAGCATTTTCAGGAAGTGATTGATGGTAAATATTTTCTCCATTCATTTCAGTAACATAAACAGGAAGGTTTGTTTTTAATAAATAATCGTTAATATTTATATATTCTATTATCACCCTTGTTATAGAACCCATTGTTGCTTGTATTACTTTAGGATTATAACAATCTACTGTGTCTTTTGAGCAGATTATTTTTTCAATTCCAAACCAATCACATAATCTAATAATAGTTCCTAAGTTTCCTGGATCACGGACAGCATCTAAAACTAATGTGATTCCTTTAGAGGAAATATTTTGAGTTTTAGGTATTTCAAAAACAGCTACCGAATTATTTGCGTTCTTTAAAAAACTAATTTTCGAAAGATCTTTTTCAGTAATAATATTATTGTTCTGTTCATTAAAAACACCTTCAACTGTTGAGTATAAAGCATGTAACTTTAATCCTGCCGCTATTAACTCATTAATAACTTTCGTACCTTCTGCTACAAAATACCCAAATTTATTTCGGTACTTTTTTTGCTGTAAACTTGTTATTAATTTTATTTGACTTTTGCTAACCAAAATCATGTATTTTTGAAAAACGTAAAATTAGGAAATTGACCCATACCCTTGCAAAAATATCATTATTTTTAGGATTATTACTATTAATTATTTCTTGTGATACTGTAAGAAATGTTCCTGAGACTGAATACTTACTTACCAATAACATTGTCGTTATTGACAGTCTAGATAGTAATGACGCTAGAATTAACAGTTTATTATATCAACAACCCAATAATAAAGTATTGGGAATTCCTTTAAGTTTACATTTTTACAATATTGCAAATCCACAACCTGATTCAACATTTCAGAAATGGCTTCATAAAAAACCAAAAAGAGAACAAAGAATGGTCAACTTCTACTCAAAAAAACAAGTAGATAAAATGGATTCAAGTTATGTTGGTATAAATAAATGGATTCAAAAAACTGGAAATAAGCCTGTTATTATTGATGAGAAAAAAATAAAAAAATCATTAGATAGACTTGAAAAACACTATTCAAGCTTTGGGTGGTTCAACGCAAAAGCAAGTTATAGTATCGAAAAAACTGACAACAAACGAGCTACTGTCACCTATAAAATTAATCGACATAAACCTTATAAAATTGGCACTATTGAAGAAAAAATAAGTTCACCTGTTGTGGATTCTCTTTATCAATTAACAAAAAAAAATTCATTTATTGTTAAAGACAAACAGTATGCTTCAAAAGACTTTAATATAGAAAGAGACCGACTTTCTATTCAATTTAGAAATTCAGGATTATTTTATTTTGATCAAAGTTATATAGAGTTTGAAGCAGATTCTGTCAACACAAATCACAATGTAAATATCACTTATATTCTCCCAGACAGGAAAATTAAAAAAAATGATACTACTCATACAGAACCATTTAAGGTACATTATGTCAATGAGGTGAAAATTATTACCGATTATAATTACAAAAATCGAAACTCTGTATTTACCGACTCTACTTCATACAATGGCTATAAATTATATAGTTATGATAAATTAAAATTTTTTCCTAAATCAATTACAGATGCCATTTCTATTTCACCAGGGAAAATATTTAGAGACCTTGAAAGAAGCCAAACCTATAGTCAAGTTAGTGATTTAAAAATATTTAAATATCCTAAAATATCTTATATAGAAGACCCTAATGATTCAACTGGAACAGGACTTATTGCAACGGTATTACTTACTCCTCGTAAAAAATATTCTTTAGGTTTAGATTTAGATGCCTTTACTTCTACCATTCAACAATTTGGGATTGGATTTAAAGCTTCTTTTTCCATAAGAAATGTATTTAAAAGAGCTGAAGTATTCGAAATATCAGCAAAAGGAAGAGTTGGAGCATCAAAAGATGCAGGAAATGAAAGTAGTAGGTTTTTTAACAACTCTGATGTGGGAGCAGATATGAAGCTTTCATTTCCAAGAATTATTTTTCCAATAAAAACCGAAAAATTTATCCCTAAGTATATGTCACCATTGACATCTGCTACCGTAGGGTTTTCAAATCAAAATAATATTGGATTAGATCGGCAAAATATTAACACGATCTATAATTATAGATGGAAGCCTAAAAAAGCAAGAACAAATCAAATTGACTTACTTAATCTTCAGTTTGTTAGAAATTTAAATCCAGAAAATTACTATAAAGTTTACACTAGCTCGTATAATAGTTTGAACAAAATAGCAATTGACACGGGTTATGATTTTGAAGATAACACAGAACCTTTAGAACTTAGTATTCCAGATGAAACGGAAGATTTTATTGATCTTGCTTTATCTGAAGATAATGGATTAGATATTAACGATGAGCAACAACAAGAGGTTTTGGATATAGCCCAAAGACAGTCAAGACTTTCAGAAAACAACTTAATAGTTTCGGCAAATTATACTTGGACAAGAGATACTAGAGACAATATTAATGATAATAAATTTTATCGACTACGTTGGAAAGTAGAATCAGCCGGAGTTCTTTTAAAAGGTATTGCAAGCACATTTAATCTTGACAAAGATGAATTTGGGAATTACGTTATCGGAGATATTGTTTTTTCTCAATACATAAAATTTGAAGCCGAGTACATTAAACACTGGCAAATAAATAATAATATTTTTGCATTCCGGTCTTTTGCAGGAATAGCAATACCTTATGGTAATAGTAACAACATCCCTTTTACAAGAAGTTATTTTGCAGGTGGATCCAATGACAATAGAGGCTGGGAAGCATATAAATTAGGCCCAGGAAGTAGTGGTGGAATATTAGATTTTAATGAAGCGAATTTTAAACTAGCATTTAATGGTGAATACCGTTTTAAAATATTTGGACCTTTTAATGGTGCATTGTTTGTGGATGCAGGGAATATATGGAACACACTAGATGATATTACTGATCCTGCTTACACCTTTACAAGTCTAAAAGACCTTGAAGATATTGCAATAGGGTCTGGATTTGGTATCCGTTACGATTTTGGTTTTGCAGTATTCAGATTAGATCTAGGTTTTAAAACTTACGACCCTGCTTACCAAAAAGGAGAACGTTGGCTTAAAGATTATAATTTTGGTAATGCAGTTTATAACATAGGTATTAACTATCCGTTTTAAACCATTAAAATTTATTATTTTTGTTATCAAATTATTTCCACTATGAATCATACAATTAAGCCCGGAGTAGCCACAGGCCTAGAAGTTCAAAAAATACAAAAATATGCAAAAGAAAAAGGTTTTGCATTACCCGCTGTTAACGTTATAGGATCTAGCAGTATTAACACTGTATTAGAAACTGCTGCAGAAATAAACTCACCCGTAATTATTCAATTTTCTAACGGAGGAGCACATTTTAATGCTGGAAAAGGGCTTTCAAACAAAGATCAAAAAGCAGCCATTGCTGGTGCAGTTGCTGGTGCAAAACATATACACGAATTGGCAAAACAATATGGAGCCACTGTAATTTTACATACCGATCACTGTGCAAAAAAATTATTACCTTGGATTGACGGTTTGTTAGATGCTGGAGAAGAGTACTTCAAACAAAATGGAATTCCTTTATATAGTTCTCATATGATCGATTTATCTGAAGAACCTATTGAAGAAAACATCGAAATAAGCAAACGTTATTTGGAACGTATGAGCAAGATGGGAATGACGCTAGAAATAGAATTAGGAATTACTGGAGGTGAAGAAGATGGCGTTGATAATAGCGATGTAGACTCTTCTAAACTCTACACACAACCTGAAGAAGTTGGGTATGCTTATGAGGAACTTATGAAAGTAAGTAGCCAATTTACTATAGCAGCTGCATTCGGAAATGTACACGGAGTTTACAAACCTGGAAACGTTCAATTAACTCCTAAAATTTTGAAGAATTCTCAAGAATATGTTCAAAATAAATATAAAACTGAAGCCAATCCAGTCGATTTTGTTTTTCATGGTGGAAGTGGATCTACTTTAGAAGAAATTAGAGAAGCAATAGACTACGGAGTGGTAAAAATGAATATTGACACCGATTTACAATTCGCATTTAACGAAGGTATTCGTGATTATATGAACAACAAAGTGGAATACCTAAGAACTCAAATTGGCAATCCTGATGGGGCAGAAAATCCAAATAAAAAATACTACGACCCTAGAAAATGGCTTCGTGAAGGAGAATTAACTTTTAAGAAAAGATTAATACAAGCATTCGAAGATTTAAACAACATTAACACTTTATAATTTTTAGTAAAAGGAAGTTGGCAATTGATTTTTATTTAAATACATTGCCCCACTTTTAGCAACAAAAAAGCTGAAATTAAACAGAAAATCCCACAACTATGAGCTGGTTTAAAAGAACAAAAAAAGGAATTCAAACCCCTACCGAAGAAAAAAAAGATGTTCCTAAAGGATTGTGGTATAAATCTCCAACAGGGAAAATTATAGACACAGAAGAGTTAGCAAAAAACTTTTATGTAAGCCCAGAAGATGGCTATCATGTTAGAATTGGAAGTAATGAATATTTCGATATTTTATTTGATGATAAATACAAAGAATTAAATCCAAAACTAACTTCAAAAGATCCTTTAAAATTTGTGGATAAGAAAAAATATACTGACCGATTAAAAGACGCTAAAGAAAAAACAAAACTAAACGACGCTGTTAGAACTGCTGTAGGAAAATCTATGGGAAAAGACATTGTTATTGCTGCAATGGACTTTAGTTTTATTGGAGGCTCCATGGGAAGTGTTGTAGGAGAAAAAATTGCTCGTGCAGCAGGATATGCAATTAATCAAAAACTTCCATTTATGATTATCTCTAAAAGTGGTGGTGCTAGAATGATGGAAGCAGCATTATCATTAATGCAATTAGCAAAAACATCTGCTAAATTAGCACAGCTTGCCGAAGCTAAATTACCTTATATCTCACTTTGTACAGATCCAACAACTGGAGGAACAACTGCTTCTTTTGCAATGCTAGGTGATATTAATATTAGTGAACCTGGAGCATTAATTGCTTTTGCAGGTCCTCGTATTGTTAGAGACACTACAGGAAAAGAGTTACCTGAAGGTTTTCAAACCGCTGAGTTTTTACAAGAACATGGATTCTTAGATTTTATATCTCATCGTCGTGATTTAAAATCTAAAATAAACTTATATATAGATTTAATACAGAATCTACCGATTAGAGAGAGTTCTGTTTCATAAATATATTGTGTCCTGAAATAAGTCGATTTTGTTTCAACTTATTTCAGACAATTTTACAACTAAAAAAGCCATCTTGATATCAAGATGGCTTTTTACTTTTCATTAATTTTTTTCTCTATCTTTTAAGGGTAAAATGTCCTCTAAATTCTTTTTTTGTATCGTTTTCTGTATACTCTACTCTAAACCAATAATCACTCGAGGG
>JASFZG010000101.1:0-4449 GCA_046055745.1 Flavobacteriaceae bacterium
AGTTAAAATTACGCTGACGTTTAGCTTCAAAGATAAGTATTCCAGCAGCAACCGAAACATTCATTGAGTCAATTTCACCTTGCATTGGGATATGTATATTTGCCTTGCTTTCATCTCGCCATTCTTGTGAGAGTCCGGTGGATTCTGTACCCACTACAATGGCGGTATTTTGTTTAAAATCACAGGTGTGATAGGGAATCGATTCCTGTAAAATCGCACTGTAAATATTGATGTTGTTTTCTTTTAAAAAAGTGATGATTTCTGAAGTTGTTCCATTAGCAATCGTATTGGTAAACACACAACCCACACTACTTCTAATAATATTTGGGTTGAACATATCTGTCTTCGGGTTGGCAATAATCACCGCGTCGACATTTGCAGCATCTGCGGTACGGAGAATGGCACCGATATTTCCTGGTTTTTCGGGAGCTTCCGCTACTAAAATTAATGGGTTTCTGGTTTTAGGTTTAAAGTTGTTGATATGTAACTCTTTCGATTCAGCAATAGCAACAATACCTTCCGTTGAAGTTCGGTAAGCAATTTTTTTATAAACTTCTAGGGAGGTTTCGATGACCTCGGTAGTTGAAAGGTTTAACTTGGTAATAGTTTCTTCGGAAGTAATTTCAGGACAAAACAACAGTGTTTTTATGATGTAACCACCTTTTATAGCGAGTTCAATTTCTCGTTTACCTTCAATAATAAACAAGCCCGTTTTTTTACGCTCTCGAGATTTCTCTTGAAGTAATAATATCTGTTTGATTAATGGATTTTGGAGGCTTGAAATTTGTTTGTTCATTTGGCAAAGATATATGTTAAACTAGAAGATAATAAGTTTATTGATAAATTAATAATTGTTAACGTATTTCATGAATTTAGACTAATATTTCTTGTAATTATTGAGTATTACAGTTATTTTTGAAGTATTGCATAAAACATTTAAATTTTTTATTATGAAAAAAATACTGCTTTTTTTACCAATAGTGTTTACTTCTATATTGTCTCACGCACAATTTGTTACAATTAATGAAAGTTATACTACACAAGAATTACTTGAGAACTTTTTTATTAATAATGCTTCTGGAGATATTATGAATATTTCTCAATCAACAGGAATAAATTTTGGTGACATAAATGGTATTGCAGCTTTTAACTCTAATGGTTCCGATTTTCCATTTGAAAGTGGAATTGTCCTTAGTTCTGGATCAGTTAATAGTGTGTCTGGACCAAATTTAAACAATAATAGTTTTGGAACTAATAATTGGTCTGGAGATGCAGAATTGGAGAATATTTTAAACGAACCTTTTTCAATTAATGCTTCGTATATTCAATTTGATTTTGTGCCGACAATAAATGAAATTAGCTTTGAACTTCTTTTTGCTACTGAAGAATATAATCAAAATTTTGAATGTTCATTTTCAGATGGAGTAGCAGTAATATTGACAGATAATGCTACTAATTTGATTCAAAATTTGGCATTATTACCAGGTACAAATATTCCTATTAAAGCTACAAGTATTCATCCAGATGTACCTGGAACTTGCAACGCTATAAATGAAGAATATTTTGAAAAATATAATTTTTTGCCATTTAATAATGAAAATAATTCAGCTATAGATTTTAACGGACAAACAGTAAATTTGTCCGTATCAGGAAGTGTTGTAATAGGAAACCTTTATACGATTAAAATTGTTATTGCAGATTTTATTGATACTTCATTAGACTCAAGTGTGTTTTTAAAAGCATCGTCATTTAATTTTAGGGCTGAATTAGGTATTGATAATGAAGATTTATCAAATATGAATATTTACCCTAACCCCAGCACAGGAATTATCAATCTGAAATCTAATAGTTTTTCTGAAACAACAGCTATTTCAATTTATAATCTCCAAGGGCAACAGGTTATTTCTGAAGACAAAACTCCTGTTAACGAAACCATACAAGTAGATGTTTCTAATTTAACCACTGGGATTTATTTTATTAAAATTACTTCCGAAGAAAATAGTGTCGTAAAAAGAATTATTAAAAAGTAAGATTAGAATAATTGTCATTAGCTGGATATTACACTGTACTACAATTATGTTTATTAAATTACTGAAAATTATAATTATGAAAAACACCTACTTATTATTGTCTTTGTTTTAACAGGAATTCTTTCTTCTACTTCAGGAGTGGCTCAAGTTATTGCTTTTCCACCTCCAAATTTACAAATGTCTGGAACCAATGATATTGCTGTTTTTGATTTAACCATAACAGAATCATATATAATTGGAGGGCAAGACCCAACATTTCTTGTGGTAACATTTTATGTGTCACAAGCAGATGCTGATAATGCTTTAAATGCAATTGCATTTCCAGAGTCATATATAAATACTATAAACCCTCAAGTAATTTTTGCACGTATAGAAGATAGTAGTAATGGAAATTTTGACACTAATTTTTTTGAAATTTTTGTTATTCCTGCACCAACAATTTTCCAACCAAGCCCTTTAAAATATTGCGATCCAGATAACGATGGTTTTGGGGAATTTACTCTTACTGATGCAGATTTAGAAGTAACAGGAGGGATACCACAAGGAAATTTGGTGGTCACTCATCATTATTTAGAAGCAGATGCCGTAAATGGAGTATTACCTTTACCGATTACTTACTTAAATGATCAACCGTTTCAACAAACAGTTTTTGTGCGATTGTTTGACCAAAGTACAGGGTGTTTCAGTACAACTACTTTAGAGTTAATTGTACAGCCTACACCAGAAATCAATACAGTCGATGATATAATTTTGATTGATGAAGATGGTAATGGAATAGAAATATTTGACCTTACGGTTAGAGAATCACAAATACTTAATGGACAAGCAGCAACTATTACGTATCACGAAACTGAAGCAGATGCAGAAACTAACATAAATGCAATTGTAAATCCAACATCTTATGTTAATATTAGTAATCCACAGACTATCTATTATAGATTGGAGAATGTAGATTTTTGTTATTCGGTGGGTAATTTTACATTAATTTTAGTAGATGCCTTAATAGAGGAAGAACCAGATGGTATATTTATTGATGAAGGAGATAATGATGGTTCTGCAATTTTTGATTTAACAGTTAATGAAGCACAAATGTTGGGCGATCAAAACCCTGCGATTGCTCTTTTTACTTACCACACCTCTTTTGAAGATTCTGAAAATGGTATAAATAGTATTGCGACTCCAACTGCGTATTTAAACAATACGAATCCGCAGACTATCTATGTACGACTTACTAATAATAATACAGGTTTTTATGTGTTAACTAGTTTTGTTATTGAAACGGATGGAGTTTTAGGAATAGAGGAAAATATATTATCAAATTTAAAACTTTATTCAAACCCAATTTCAGGAATTATTACGCTTCAGTCAAGTAATTTAATTGAAAGCACAGATTTAACTATTTATAATATTCAAGGACAAATAATAATTGCCGAAAATAAAATTCCTTCAAATGAAATCATACAAGTAGATATTTCTAATTTAACCACTGGGATTTATTTTATAAAAATTGTTTCGGGAGAAAATTCTGTGATTAAAAGAGTGATTAAGAAATAACCTAAATTATTTTAAATATGATTTTTGTTAGATAAAATTATTTAGGCTACTTTTTGTGTTACTTCTTTTCTCGTTTTAATCTTTTGGCTTCCTTTTTACGTTCTCTTTTAATACGACTAAATTCTTTTTCGTTATCCAAAGAGGTTTGTGTTGTTTCTCTCCAATGTGGTTTGTTTGGGTCGTAATCTGAATATTCGAAGCCTAAAGAGTATCCCATTACTATCATTTCGCCTAATATTGCTTCGTCTTCTTTCATCGATAAATCGATGTCGTTATTAATATTTGAAAGCGTAATTTCTTCAGTTTCAAAGCCAATATAGCTATAAACAATAATTTTATTTTTATCTGAAATCAACTCATAATTACCATCAAAATCTGTTTGTGTACCTACTGTAGTTCCTTTAATAATAATATTTACACCAGGAAGAGGAAATCCGTTATTGTCAGTTATTGTTCCTTTAATATTAATTTTAGTTGTTTCTGGTTTATTTACCGAAATAGAATCGATACTTTTTTCAACTAAATGAACTTTTCCTTTTAATTCTATTTTAGTATTTTTTACTTCTTTTTTCAAAGCTATATTGATGATTTCAGACTTTCTTTCAATAATTACTTCTTGAGAAATAAAACCATTTTTTCTAAAAATAAGAGTAACATCATTCACCGAAATTATTTTATAGTCGCCTTTTAAACCACTTAATTCACTTGCCTCAGATTCCTTTACAAGTATTTCTACATTAAATAATGGTTTTCCGTTTTCATCAGTTATTTTTCCAATGGTAGTAATTTGTAATTTAGTTGAATTGCTATTTTTTAACGAACCAATTTCTAGTGATACAAACTCTTTTTTAGAAGTAGTTTTTGT
>JASFZG010000102.1:0-3741 GCA_046055745.1 Flavobacteriaceae bacterium
AAAAACGTAGTATTAGTAGATGATATGGTAGATACCGCAGGGACGCTTGCCAAAGCTGCCGACTTAATGATGGAACGTGGAGCCATAAGCGTTAGAGCCGTTTGTACGCACGCCATCTTATCTGGAAATGCTTACGAAAAAATCGAAAATTCAAAATTAGAAGAACTAATTGTAACCGACTCCATCCCTTCAAAACAAGACAGTCCTAAAGTTAAAATATTAACTTGTGCTAAACTTTTTGCAGATGTGATGTTGAATGTAAATTCAAACAAATCTATCAGCTCAAAGTTTTTGATGTAACCATCAGTATTTCAGCAAGAACACCTAAATAAAAAAGAGTTTGTTTTTCTTTTCTCTCTTGCAAAAAATACGCATCTTTGCAGCCGCTTAGCCAAAAGGCAAGCTTTAATTTTTTAATAAAAAAACAAAAATGAAATCAATTACAATCAACGGATCTCAAAGAGAAAGCGTGGGCAAAGTAGCTACTAAGGCTCTACGTAATGCTGGTCAGGTTCCTTGCGTAGTATACGGAGGAGACAAAGCAATTCACTTTTCAGCAGAAGTGCTGGCATTTAAAAACTTGGTTTATACTCCAGATGTACACACTGTAGTAATTTCCTTAGAAGATGGCACTAAAATTAATGCTATCCTTCAAGATATTCAATTTCACCCTGTAACAGACAATATCTTACACATCGATTTTTACCAAATTTTTGATGATAAAGAAGTAAGTATGGACATTCCTGTTCGTATCTCAGGTAGTTCTCCTGGTGTTCGTAACGGTGGGGTTTTACGTGTTGTAAACCGTTCATTAAGAGTAAAAGCATTACCAAAAAATCTTCCTGATTTCTTAAATGCTGATATTTCTGAAATGAAAATTGGTGATATAATGACAGTTTCAGATTTAATGGGTGATAATTTTACTATCCTTAACGAAGCAAAAAGAGTTGTTTGTCAAATTAGAACATCTCGTGTTGCTGTTGAAGATGAAGAAACTGAAGAAGAAGGTGAAGAAGGAGCTGAAGGCGAAGAAGGAGCTGAAGGTGAAGCTACTGAAGCTAAAACTGAAGAATAAACACTTCAAATTAATGATATTTCAAAAGCATCCTATTTATATGGGATGCTTTTTTTATTTTTACGGAAGAATATAAATTATGTTTTCATTTTTTAGAAAGCTTTTTGGAAGTAAAAACAATAACGAATCAAAAGATTCTGATCTTAGTAAGAATGACAATATGAAAAAATTTCTCATTGTTGGTTTAGGTAACATCGGGCCTAAATACGAAAACACTCGACATAATATTGGTTTTAAAATTCTGGACTTTCTTGCTGAAAAAGAAGGCCTAACTTTTGAAAGTAATAAACTCGGTGATGTCACCACTTACAAATTAAAAGGAAGAACTTTTATACTTCTGAAGCCTAGTACTTTTATGAACCTTAGCGGAAAAGCAGTACGCTATTGGTTAGAAAAAGAGAAAATACCATTGGAAAATCTACTGGTTTTAACAGATGATTTAAACCTTCCCTTTGGAACTTTTAGAGTAAAAACAAAAGGAAGTGACGGTGGACATAACGGACTAAAAGACATTCAGCTAATACTAAATACCACTAAATACAATCGTTTTCGTTTTGGAATTAGCGATACCTTTTCACAAGGAAAACAAATAGATTATGTTTTAGGAAAATGGATTTCTGAAGAAGAAAAACTACTTCCCGAAAGATTGGAAAAAGCGATCGAAGCCATAAAATCATTTGGATTGGCAGGAATTACAAACACTATGAATTCCTTTAACGGAAAATAATTGTTTTTTATGAAAGTATTTCACTCCATTTCATCATACAAAAACACCAAATCTTCTGTAGTCACTATCGGTACTTTTGACGGCGTTCATATAGGCCATAAAGCAATTATTTCGCAATTATTAAATGCAGCTAAAAAAGAAGATCTAAATTCGATTGTACTTACTTTTTTTCCGCATCCTAGAATGATTTTACAAGAAGAATCTGAAATAGAACTGATTAATTCTATTTCTGAAAGACAAGAATTGCTTCAACAAACAGGTTTAGAAAATTTAATAATTCATCCCTTTACTAAGGAATTTTCAAGATTAACTGCCTTAGAGTTTGTTCGTGATATCTTAGTAAATCAACTTCATATTAAAAAAATAATTATTGGTTACGATCATCGATTTGGCAGAAATAGAGATGCTACTATTGAAGATTTAATCGAATTTGGAAAAACATACGATTTTGAAGTAGAAGAAATTAAAGTGCAACAATTAGATGAAGTTTCTATTAGTTCCACAAAAATCAGAAAAGCACTTTCTGAAGGAAATATAAAAACTGCTAATACTTTTTTAGGTCATCCTTTTACACTTTCGGGAAAAATTGTTTCTGGAAGAGGAATCGGAAAAACATTAACCTTCCCAACTGCAAATTTACAAGTAGTAGAGGATTATAAAATAATTCCTAAAAAAGGAGTGTATTTAACACAATCTGAAATTGCTGGACAAGAAGTATTCGGACTTACAAACATTGGCACAAACCCAACCGTAGGAGGAGCACACCAAACCATCGAAACCTATTTTCTAGATTATTCTAAAGACTTATATAACAAAACCCTCCAACTAATATTCATTACTAAAATTAGAGACGAAAAAAAATTTAAGAATATTGAGGATCTAAAATCGGCAATTAAGGAAGATGAAGTTTTTGCTAGGAACTTCATAAAAACCCTAAAGTAAAAACTTATTATTTGTCCGTTCGAGCATGGTTGTTGAGCTTGTCGAAATACAGTCGAGAACTCTATAATTGACCTCACCATACTCCAAAATAGTTTAAAAAAAATAGTTGTATGACTTTACAAGAAAAAAATTATGACCTCGATATTTCGGAGTCTCTATTATTTTCTTAGTTTTATTCCGTGAACAAATTCCTCTTCAAACAAATAGACAATACTGGACTCCTTCTTTTTAGGATGGTCTTTGGTTTGTTAATTTCTATCGAAGCTTTTGGTGCAATTGCAACAGGTTGGGTTCGGAGAGTAATGGTCGAGCCTGAATTTACTTTTAATTTTATCGGTTTCGATTTTTTGCAAGTTTTTATTGGAGAAGGAATGTACACCTATTTTGCAATAATGGGCATTTTCGGGATAATGGTTATGCTCGGGTATAAGTACCGTTTTGCAATACTTTTTTATGCGATTATGTGGTCTGGCGCTTATTTTATGCAAAAAATATCTTACAATAATCACTATTATTTAATGATGCTTTTGTGTTGGATAATGGCTTTTTTACCAGCCAATAAAGATTTGTCATTAGACGCAAAATTAAATCCAAATTATAGATCAAATAAAATGCCGCAATGGGCACGATGGGCAGTTGTAGCACAAGTCTTCGTTGTTTTTACTTATGGGTCAGTAGCAAAATGGTATCCAGATTGGTTAAACGGAACTGCACCAGGAATCATCTTAAGATCAAAAAGTAATTATTTCTTAATCGGAAGTTTATTACAAGAAAAATGGATTCATTATATCATTGCTTACTTCGGAATTATCTTCGATTTAATCATCATCCCAATGTTATTTTGGAAAAAAACTCGATTACTAGGCTTTTATCTTTCTTTATTTTTTCATCTGTTTAATTCCATTATCTTTCAGGTAGGTATCTTTCCGTACATGTCTATTGCCTTTGCTTTATTTTTCTTTTCTTCGGAAACCTTAAACAAACGATTTCTTAAAAA
>JASFZG010000103.1:0-5631 GCA_046055745.1 Flavobacteriaceae bacterium
ATTAATTAATTAATTAATTTTGAAGCGTGAAATAATCACCACAGAAGACGGATCAACCACCATTCATTTACCTGAGTGGGACGAACAATATCACTCCAAACACGGAGCCATACAAGAAGCCTATCACGTTTTTATCGAGATGGGTTTCTTGTATTTTCTAAAGAAAAATCAACCCAAACCTTTACATATTTTAGAAATTGGTTTTGGTACTGGACTTAATTCAATCATCACTTTAATTGAAGCCAAAAAAATAAATACTAAAGTTGATTATACTGGAGTAGAGGCGTATCCAGTAGCTTCAGATGAAATTAAAAAACTGAATTACCCCAAACAATTAAACACTTCAGAAGAACTATTTAATGAACTTCATAATTGTAATTGGGGAACTTTAGAAGTAATTAGCAAAGATTTTAAACTATTAAAACAAAATAAATTCTTTTCAGAAATTGAAAATAACAACGAGTATCATCTTATCTATTTTGACGCTTTTGGCGCTAGAGTTCAACCTGAATTATGGACGGTAAAAATATTTCAGAAAATGTACAATGCTTTAAAACCTGAAGGTGTTTTAGTAACCTATTCAGCAAAAGGAAGTGTGCGAAGAGCAATGCAAGAAATTGGTTTTAAGGTAGAACGACTCCCAGGGCCTCCTGGAAAAAGAGAAATGCTTAGAGCAACGAAGCATTCACGACTTGAAATGGAGTAAATGCTTAGAGCAACGAAGCATAATTCAGAATTATGAATTTAAAATCCTGAATTCAAAAGTGACATTATGACATTTTACCAGAAATGGCAGTACTTTTGCAAACTATTTTACTCAAAATTTAAACATACTCAGACAATGAGCAAGAAAAATAAAAAAGAACAAGAACTTGAAGAGGAAGTATTAACTGCTGAAAAGGAAACTGTTCAAGAGGAAAAAACAGAAGAAGTAAGCCCTTTAGAAGCTTTACAGGCAGAATTAGATAAAGAAAAAGATAAGAGTTTACGCCTTTTTGCAGAGTTTGAAAACTTTAGAAAACGTACTTCAAAAGAGCGTATCGAATTATTTTCGACAGCAAGTGAAGGAGTAATAAATGCATTGCTTCCAGTCTTAGACGATTTTGACAGAGCGCTTTCAGAAATTGAAAAATCTGAAGATGTTGGTCATTTAGAAGGGATTGCATTAATAAGTAATAAACTTAGAGAGGCTTTAAAATCTAAAGGATTAGCTCACGTTGAAACTAATCAAGGTGATGTTTTTGATGCAGATATTCACGAAGCAATTACTCAAATTCCTGCTCCGAGTAAGGATTTAAAAGGGAAAATTGTAGATGTAGTTGAAAAAGGATATAAACTTGGAGAAAAGATAATTCGTTTCCCAAAAGTAGTTATTGGTCAGTAAGCCAAATTAATAAATAGGTAAATACTAAAATCAAGTGAAAGAAGATTTTTATAAAATATTAGGTGTTTCAAAAGAGGCATCTGCTACCGAAATTAAAAAAGCATATCGTAAAAAAGCGATAGAATTTCACCCTGACAAAAATCCTGGTAATGCTGCTGCAGAAGAGAACTTTAAAAAAGCTGCAGAAGCTTATGAGGTTTTGAGTGATGCAGATAAAAAAGCTAAATACGATCGTTTTGGTCATCAAGCCTTTGAAGGCGGCGGCGGCTTCGGTGGAGGTTTTAGCGGTGGTGGTATGAATATGGATGATATATTCAGTCAGTTTGGTGATATTTTTGGCGGCGGCGGCGGCGGCTTTGGTGGAGGCTTTGGCGGTGGTGGACGTAGAGTTCGAGTTAAAGGAAGCAATCTTAGGATAAGAGTAAAACTTACTTTAGAAGAAATTGCCCACGGAGTTGAGAAAAAAATCAAAGTTAAACGTAAAAAAGTTGCACAAGGGACTACCTATAAAACTTGTACTACTTGTAATGGTAGTGGACAAGTTACCCGTATTCAGAATACTATTTTAGGAAGAATGCAGACTTCTGCACCTTGTAATGTTTGTCATGGCGCTGGTCAAACTATAGATAAAAAACCTGCCAATGCAGATGCAAACGGGATGTTAGCAACCGAAGAAACGGTTTCAATTAAAATACCTGCTGGTGTAGTTGAAGGAATGCAATTAAAAGTTTCTGGAAAAGGAAATGAAGCTCCTGGAAATGGAATATCTGGAGATTTATTGGTTCATATTGAAGAAAAACCACATCCAACTTTAAGTAGAGAAGGTGATAATTTACACCATGATTTATATATTAGTATTTCTGATGCCGTTTTAGGATCTTCAAAAGAAATTGATACCGTTTCAGGAAAAGTGAGAATAAAAATTGAACCAGGAGTGCAAAGTGGTAAGATTTTACGTCTTCGTAACAAAGGAATTCCAAGTATTAATAGCTACGGAACAGGAGATTTGTTAGTTCATATTAATGTTTGGACTCCAAAAGAGTTAACAAAAGAACAAAAAGAATTTTTTAAGAAAATGAGTGGTGACGACAATTTTGAGCCGAAACCAGAAAAAGAAGATAAATCTTTTTTCGAAAAAGTTAAAGATATGTTTTCGTAAAGCAACGAGATTAAAATAATTTTATTATATTTGAGAATCACTATTTCATAGTAGTGATATTTTTCTTTTTCATAGCAATTTTTTCCCATCCTGTATTAATTTATAGGGTGGGTTTTGTTTTTAGAGATTTTTATTTCTAATTAGTTTGTAACAAAAATGCCTAAATCCTTACAAACTAATTAAAATATTCTTAATAGTATTCAAGCTTCTTTTACAAATTAATATATTTACATCTTAGTCCGGATTTTACGGAATAAGATTAAAAACTAATTATGAACAACCTATTAGTAGCCTCTCAAGTTTCCAAATCTTTTGGAGATTTTAATGCTTTAAATGATGTGAGTATCGAAGTTCCAAAAGGTAGCGTATTTGGTCTACTTGGACCAAATGGTGCCGGAAAAACAACCCTAATTCGTATTATCAATCAAATTACGATGCCAGATTCTGGTTCGGTTTTGTTTGATGGAAAACCACTTCAGCCTGACGATATTCGTCATATTGGATATTTGCCAGAAGAACGCGGCTTGTATAAAACAATGAAAGTTGGAGAACAAGCTATGTATTTGGCACAGTTAAAAGGACTTTCAAAATCGGAAGCAAAAGAACGTCTTAAATATTGGTTTGATCGATTAGGAATTGATGGTTGGTGGAATAAAAAAATTCAAGAGCTTTCAAAAGGGATGGCACAAAAAATACAGTTTGTAGTAACGGTTTTACATCAACCAAAATTGTTGATTTTTGATGAACCTTTTAGTGGTTTTGATCCTATCAATGCCAATTTAATTAAAGATGAAATCTTACGATTAAAAGATGAAGGAGCAACGGTTATTTTTTCAACACATAGAATGGAATCTGTAGAAGAAATGTGTGATCATATTGCATTGATTAATAAATCTAATAAAATTTTAGACGGTAAATTAATAGATATTAAACGTGCTTATAAATCCAATACTTATAAGGTAGGATTACTTTCAGATCAATCAGAAAAAACGATTATTTCATTAAAAGATAAGTTTGATGTGAAGCCTACTTCATTCAAGACTATCAACGATGAATTACAATATAATATTAAAATTTCTGAGAATGATTCACCAAACGACTTGGTCAACTATTTAACAGGTCTTGGTCAGCTCACACATTTTGAAGAAGTAATCCCTTCAGTAAGTGATATTTTCATTGAAACCGTTCAAAACAATTAATTTTAAAGGTATGAATCATCTTCCCATCATCATAAAAAGAGAGTATTTAAACAAAGTTAGAAACAAGTCCTTTATAATAATGACATTTTTAAGTCCTGTTATTATGGTCGGGATTATATCCTTGGTTTCGTATTTATCGCAGCTTAATAATGATACCATTCACGTTATAAATATATTGGACGAAAGTGGATTGTTTGTAAACGATTTTGAAGATACAAAGACATTGCATTATAAAAATGTAAGCGATATTTCTTTAGAAAATGCTAAAACAGTAACGGAAACATCAGAACTTTATGGCTTGCTTTACATTCCAAAAGTTGCTAATGTAGATGAGCTTTCAGAAAGTATTACTTTTTATTCTGAAGATTCTCCATCTATAAGTGTAATGAGCGATATAGAAGATATTATTGAAGATAAAGCGAATGTTGTAAAGCTTCAAGAAGCAGGAATTGATGCAAAAATAATTGAAGAATTAAGAATTAAAATCGATACCAAATTGGAATCTTTTGAAGGGAAGAAAACTTCAAAATTAGGTTCAGGATTAAAACTTGCCTTTGGTGGAGTTGCAGGATATTTGTTGTTTATGTTCATTATTATTTATGGGAATATGATTATGCGATCTGTTATCGAAGAAAAAACCAGTCGTATTATTGAAGTGATCATTTCTTCCGTAAAACCAATTAAATTATTACTTGGAAAGATATTTGGAACCACCTTAGCAGGAATCACTCAATTTGCAGTTTGGATCATTTTAATGTTGGTATTAAGCTCTGCTGTTTCCGCTATTTTCGGAATTGATACTTCCGCAGTACAAACGCAACAACAAGAAACATTAGTTCAGGGAGTTGATGCAAATTCACAACAAATGCTTACTGAAGTTTTTATGGAAATTAACAACTTACCCATCACTAATTTAATCATTATGTTTGTGTTTTTCTTTATTGGCGGCTATTTATTATACGCTTCATTATATGCTGCTATTGGTGCTGCGGTTGATAGTGAAACAGATACGCAACAATTTATGTTACCCATTTTAATGCCATTAATTTTAGGAATGTATGTTGGGTTTTTTACAGTTATTGAAAATCCTCACGGAACCGTTTCGCAAGTGTTCTCTTATATTCCATTAACTTCTCCAGTGGTAATGTTAATGCGAATTCCGTTTGGTGTACCTTTATGGCAACAATTACTGTCATTGGTCATTTTATTTGCTACTTTTATGGCAACGGTTTGGTTTGCAGCAAAAATATATCGAGTAGGTATATTAATGTATGGTAAAAAGCCAAGTTATAAGGAGATAATTAAATGGCTTAAATATTAATTATGCAGGATAAACATGAGGAAATTGTTGAGCAAATTCAAGAAGTTGTAAAGGAAGATATTTTGGGTTCGGTTAAGAAATTTTTAGATCTTGGATTTCATTTTGGAGAAGGTGAAACAGGAATTAACTTAACTATTGGATTGGTTTTAGCTCTTGTTATATCTTTAGTAATAGCAGGTGTTATCCTGAAATGGATTCGGAAAATATCCACTCGAAAGATGGATGAAACCGACAAAAATAAATTTATTAGCATTTTTAAATTTATTAATTACGTTACTTATATCATTGTTTTCTTCTTTATTTTAAGTCAGTCAGGTATAAATATTACTCCTTTTTTAGCAGCATCAGCAGCACTTTTAGTGGGACTTGGTTTGGCACTTCAAGATTTATTTCAAGACATTATTGGAGGAATATTTATCATTCTAGACAAATCACTTTTAGTAGGAGACATTATTGAAGTGGAAGGGAAAGTTGGTAAGGTTATCGAAATTAAACTTCGTACCACAAGAGCGATTACTCGAGATGATAAGATTATTATTATTCCAAATCATATTCTAATTCGGAATTC
>JASFZG010000104.1:0-7713 GCA_046055745.1 Flavobacteriaceae bacterium
AATTGGGAAGCTTTAAAATTAAAAGAAGGCAAATCTAGCGTTTTAGAAGGAGTTCCTAAATCATTGCCAGCTTTAGTAAAAGCTAGTAGGATTCAAGAAAAAGTTGCAGGAGTAGGTTTTGACTGGGAAGAACCTCAGCAGGTTTTTGAAAAACTGCAAGAAGAATTAGAAGAACTACAGCATGAAATATCTGAAGACCATATTGATAATATGGAAGCTGAGTTTGGTGATGTTCTTTTCTCTATGATTAATTACGCTCGGTTTTTAAAAATAGACCCAGAAAATGCTTTAGAACGTACCAATAAAAAATTTATTAAACGATTTCAGTATTTAGAATCAAAAGCTAAAGGGTTAGGTAAATCTATCCAAGATATGACTCTTGCTGAAATGGATGTTTATTGGGAAGAGGCAAAAAAGTTATAAAAAAAACTCTTAGAATTAATTCTAAGAGTTTTTCTATATTATAAAGGTACTATAAAAAAGTTACTCTTTTCGTAAAGCTCTAATTTTCTTTAATTTTTCAATCCAAGTTTCTAATTGTTCTTTTTGTCTATCAATATTCTTATGAACCTCTTTCACTAATGGATTATCATCTTTTACATGTTTAAAGAATAATAAGTTATTTTCTAATTGTCTTATTTCGTCTTTAACCTCACCTACTTTTTTAGAAATAAAGAATTCTTCATTTTTAAGTTTCCGGTCGTCTTCTTGCGAAGTCATTGCATTTAGCTTGTTTTCATATTTAATAAGCTCTGTTTGCTTTTTATCCAAATCTAATTGCCCAAAAAGGTCATCTAATTTCTTATTAAATTTTTGCTCAATATCTCTTTTACTATATGGGACTCTTCCTAAGCTTTTCCATTCTGCAATTTTACCTGTGATTGTTGTAATATCCTTTTTGTGGTCTCCATCAAGCTTAAGACTTTCTAAAGCTTCTAAAAAAGATTTCTTTGCTTCAAAATGCTCGAATTCTTCTTTATTTGCTTCATCTTTTTGAGCGTGTAATCTATCGAAATAGTGATTACAAACTGCTTTAAATTCTTTCCAGATTTTATCGCTATCTTTTCTGGGAACATGTCCAATTTTTTTCCAATCACTTTGGATTTTTTTCATCAAAGGGGTTAAGGTTTCAAAATCATCACCTTCTTTGTTATCCTGTGCAATTTGGATTAATTCACGTTTTTTAGCAAGGTTTTCAAATTGCTCTTTTTTCTGTGATTTATAAAAATTATTTTTTTCTTTGTTGAATTGGCGAGTTGCATCTTTAAATAAATCCCAAACTTCTTTGTTTTGAGATTTTGGTACTTTTCCAGATTCAAAAAACTGATCCCTTAATTCTTGAATTTTATTAATTGTATTCTGCCAAACTTGATGTCCTTTGTTTTTTGCTTCTTGTGTTAAGGAATTTATTTTTTCTACAATTTCCTTTTTAATAACTACATTTTCTTCTGCAAGTTTGTCTAATTCTTTTAAATATTCATGGCGTTTATCATGAATGATTTTTGTAGCAGCACTAAATTTATCCCAAATTTCATCACTAAATTCTTTTGCAACAGGACCAATTTCTTCTTTCCACATTTTATGAAGCATCTGTAATTCACGAAATGCGGTATTGTTGTCTTCTACTTTTGTTAATTCTTCTGCACGACCAATTAAGCGTAGTTTTTGTTCTAAATTTTGTTTAAAATTACGATCTCTAAACTCTCTGTCTAAGTGTAAAATATCATAAAAATTTTGAACATGATGATGGTAGTTTTCCCAAACGGTATTGTATTTGTCTCTAGGAATTGAACCCGCATCAAACCAACGTTCTTGAATATCTCTAAACCTTTTATAAATAGTATTGGTATTCTCTTTTGCATTAAAAAGGCCTTTTAATTCTTCAATAAGCTCTTCTCGCTTTACAAGATTTGCTTTTTGATCATTTAATAAGTTTTTGTAATAATTACTACGTTTATGTTTGTAGTGATAGTAAGCATTATCAAACTCTTTTTTTAATGGAGTTGTGTAATAAAAATCAATAATATTACCACCTTCTGCTAAAAATGATTCTTTACTTTTTTCTAATTCTTCAGTAAATTTTGTATTGAATTCATTTTTAATTTCTTCAACAAAATCTTTTATATTTTGAACAGGCTTACTTTCAACTATAGAATTTAATTCGGTAACTAATTCTTCTTTAGTTAATATAGAATAATCTTTTTTTGGTTCTTCAATAATTTCAACTTCCTCTTTGGTTTCTGATTCACCTGTAGTTTCAACTTTCGTTTCTTCCTCTATTTTTTCTTCTTCAACTATAGGTTTTTCATCTGTAGTTTCAACAGCAACTTCTTCAGTTGAAATGGGTTTTTCTTCAGAAACAATTTCATTATTTTTTAAACTATTGTTTTCATCCGAAGTAGTTTCGATAATAGGGGTTTTTGCAGTTTCTTTTTCTATATTCATTTCTTTTTCTGACATTTTTTTCAATGTTAAGGTTCGTGTTTATTCCGAAATATTCGGCTTTTTTAATTAATGCGTCAAGATACTAACTCCTCTGTAATTACCAAAGGATGCAATAGTTTATTAAATAATTTTGAGAATATTTTATGATTTCCAAATAGACCAAGCTTTTTTTGCTTGATATTCTAACATTTTTAAACCGTTACTAACTCTAGCTCCTTCTGCTTTACTATGTTTCATAAACTCAGTTTCTCTAGGGTTGTATGTTAGGTCGAAAGCTAAATGATCTTTGTTTAAAAATTCATAAGGAATATTAGGAAATTCAAGAATGTTTGGGAATGTACCTAATGGCGTACAATTTACAATTAGATAGTTATTTGAAATTATTTCTCGATTCAAATCTGAATAAGTAATCATACCTTCTTGTTTTGTTCTAGAAACCTGTGTAATTTCAAAATTCATTGTTTTTAGCACGTATGAAATTGCTTTACAGGCACCACCAGTACCGAGAATTAGAGCTTTCTTTTCTTTAATAGGGAGGAACTCGATTAAGGCGTTTGCAAAGCCATAATGATCGGTGTTATAGCCAATTAATCTCCCGTCTTTATTTATTTTAATAGTATTTACGGCTCCGATTCTAATGGCTTCTTTATCCACTTTATCTAACAAAGGGATCACGGATTCTTTATACGGAATAGTTACATTGAGGCCTTTAATTTCTGGATTGTTACTTAAAATTTCTAAAATTTTATCAATTTCTGAAATATCAAAATTGCTATAGGTGTCTTTTCTTTTTTCTTGTTCAAATTTGATAGTAAAAAATGTTTTAGAAAAAGAGTATCCAATATTTTTTCCAATTAATCCGTATTTAGCCATTTTTTGATGTTTTTACTTTATGATACCAGTCCAAAGTAAGTAAAATTAATATACCTACAATAATAAAGAAAATTGCTAAAATAATTTCGTGCGAAAATTCTGAAGGAAAATAGCGGTTATAACTTTGAATTATTTCTCTTCCGTTGGAATCTAATACACTATTTCCAAAATTGTCTTTTTCAAATATTTTAGATTTCCAAGGCCAGACAACTCCCAGCGAACCAGCAATAAAGCCTATAATTACTGCGTTTGTTATTTTTTTAAAATGCTTCAATAAATAAGCTAAAACATTAGATAGTGTAACCAATCCTACAATGGATCCTAATGAAAATACAACGAGTACTTTTAATAAATGGATGCGAGTTTCATCTTCAAAAAAACTAAAGTCACCCAAAATTACTTCCGAAAAAGTGTCAAAAAGGGCATTAACTGAATCTACTAAAAGTAAAACATAATTACCTAATAAAATTAATATAAAAGAGCCTGAAAGTCCTGGTAAAGTCATTCCTGAAACACCAATTATTCCACATAGAAAAACAAATAATAAATTGTCATTTTCTTTAGCAGGTTCTAAAAAACTAATACTAATGCCTATAATAATTCCGAGTAGGAGGTAAGTGATATATTTACGATTCCATTTTCCAAAATCTTTGGCAATATAATATACCGACCCTATAATCATTCCGAAAAAAGTACTCCATACGTATAATTCGTATTGAGCTAAAAGAAAATCTAAAATTTTAGAAATACTAAAATAACTAATAATCATTCCAGAAAATAATAGACCTAAAAAACGAGCATTGGTATATTCAAAAAATGGTTTGAAGCCTCTTTTAAAAAGAAGAAGAAAAGCTTTTCTATTTATTTTTTGAAGCGAATAAATAAATTCCTCATAAAATCCTGCTACAAATGCAACAACACCACCAGATACACCGGGAACTTTATTTGCTGTTCCCATAGCTAGCCCTTTTAAGACCAGCCATATTTTATCTAAAAGTGTTCGTTTGTTTGCCATTAGTCACTTTTTATTGAAGCTGATTTTTCTAATATAAAAATAGTTAAAAACCCTAGAATCATAAAACCAATAGCGTATAAAGTATTTGGGTTTAGTTGATTGTTAATTTCAGCAAAACGGAATGGGCTCACACTTTTTTCTAACACTGTTTTGTATGATTCAAAATCATTGCTATTCATTTGCATTACAGATAATGTTCCATATTCTGAAATTTCATTAAGGAATACTTCTTTTCCTGTCTCTTTTGAAAAAACAGAAAGTGTTTCTTTCCAAGGCCAAATTTTATTTAATGAGCCTATTATAAACCCTGTTAAAACTGCCAACGTGGTATTTTCATAATGTTTAAATAACCATTTTAATAGTCGGCTAAAACTTAATAAGCCTACAATAGCACCACTAATAAATATGGCTAGTTTCTTAAAATTAAAATCATGAACAGCATCGCTCAATGTTTTATAAGCTCCTAAAATCACTAAAATAAACGACCCTGAAATACCAGGTAATATCATAGCACAAATAGCAATAGCTCCTGCTACAAAAAGAAAATACGGATTGTCGTTTGTTCCAAGAGCTGGAATGGTTGTAATATAATAAGCAAGTACAGCACCAATAATTATTGAAATTATTACTTTTACATTCCAATTTTTAATTTGTTTTCCTATGTATATTATGCTAGCGATGATGAGGCCAAAAAAGAAAGACCAAATAAATATAGGATGATTCTCAATTAAGTATTTAGCCAAACGCATAAAGCTAACAAAACTAATAGCGATTCCCGTAAGTAAAGCGACAATAAAATTACCGTTTAATTGCTCCCAGAAAGACTTGAAACCTTCTGTTTTTAAAGTTTTAATTAATGATAAATTTATATTGCTAATCGTAGCTACCAATTCTTCATAGATACCAGAAATAAAAGCAATCGTTCCGCCAGAAACTCCGGGAACTGCATCTGCTGCTCCCATTGCAAGCCCTTTTGCTGTAATAGATAAATATTGTTTTAAAGTTCTTTTCGACATGAAAGTTTCAGGTTTCTATTTGTAAATTAGTACATACCTTAGCGTATGCGCCTCTGTAAGCCTTTTTAGGCAAAACAATCTCATGATTTTTTTCTGATTTTTAAATAAAAGAAAAAACTATCAAGAAAGCAATCCAAAAATACACAAATTAAAGTGAAGGGTTTTTGTGTAATTTAATTATTTCTTGCACTTTTTCTTGACTGTAAACTGTAGGGTACAATTCTTCAATAATAATGAGATATTCAGAATCTAATTTCAAAGCATTTTTTAAATGATATTCTCCTTTTATTTTATCGTGAATATAATAATATACTCCTGCTAATCGGTATTCGATTTCTGCACAATCAGGGTGGAATTCAGCTGCTTGAAAAAGATTATTAATGGCTGCTTCATATTCTCCTAAATGTAAAAGAATATCGTTTCTAGTAAGCCAAGTATTTAATTCGTAATTACCTAATTCTATCGTTTTACGATAGCCAACTTCGGCTTCTTCAAATAGATTTAATCTAAAATTTATTTTTGCATAACGTTTCCAATAAGAAACATTCGCGCTATCAATATTTATTGCTTTATCAATATAATATAATGCTTTTTGGTGGTTTTTTTTCTTGATATAATAATCTGTAATTGCAATCCAACCTTTATCTAGTAAAGCATCTTCTTCTACACATTTATTATAAAATTGTAAGGCTAAATCTGGGCTACCTAATTTCTCATAACACATCCCTATTCTTAACAAAGCAAACGATGTTGGATCGTCCAATCCTAAAGTTACAGTATAGCTTTCAATAGCTTCATTGTAGCGTTTCAGTTTCTCTAAAACCTTCCCTTTTTCAAGGTAAGCGCCAATAAAAGTATCATCGCTAATAATTGCAAAATCGAAAGCAGCTAATGCTTTTTTATATTCTTTTAAATTATAATATTGTTTTCCTACTTGATGCCAAGCTACTTCACAATATGGGTTTTTATCTAAAAATTCGTTTAAATATTCAATAGCTTCTTCGGTTTGTTCTAAATATTCAAAGCAATAAATAATATTATATAAAGCCGAATAATCTTCTTGATCTTGAGCTAAACATTGAATGAAATAGAATTTAGCATTTTCAAAATCTTCCAAGAATAAATATTCCATACCTATTAATGACAGTACGTCAGATTCATCTGCTGTAAGTTGAAAAGCTGTTTCTAACATTGTAATAGCCTCTTTATGCTTATCACGACGTGAAAGGATATTTGCTTTCTGAATAAAAATTTCTTCGTTGGATTGTTCAATTTGAGAAAGTGCTTCTAATAATTCTTCAGCAGTTTCTAATTCATTTTCAAAAATGAACATTTCTACTTGATATAATTTTAATGAAATGGATGTTGGATGCTGCTCAAGGCCTAATTTAGTTGCTTTTTTCGCAAGTGCAATCTTCCCATTATCTAAATAATAATGTATAATTCCTTCAAACTCATTGGAGTCAAAAAAAAGCACACTGTTAGTCTTTAGCATGGATTCGAAGCGGGAAAGCGAAAAATTGTTATGCTCGTTAGGGCTTAATTGCATTAGCGGGTTTTAAGATTTCTACTAATTTAAAGATACTAATGTTGTTGAAGTTTCAATAGTTGTACCGTTTTTATTGTTAACGGACTTATTAACACAAATTTATTCCTTATAAAATACTGAAAAATAGAAAAATAGATTGTTATTTTGAAGTGTGAATCTTGTCTAATACTTTTAATAATTGTTGACAACCTTCTTCTATTTCGGTTTCTGAAATGGTTAAAGGAGGTGTAATTCGGATTGCTTTTGTTTCAAAAAGAAGCCAAAAAAGTAATAAACCTTCCTCTTTACAAGTCAGAATAACTTCGGAAGCGATTTCAGGAGAATCCACCATTATAGCCAACATCAATCCTTTTCCTCGTATTTCTTTAATTAATGGGTGCACTAATAGTTTTCTAAATAATTTTTCTTTCTGAAGCGTTTGTGCTATTAAATCGCTTTCGGTTATTTCTTTTAAAGTCGCTAATGCTGCGGAAGCAACCACAGGATTTCCGCCAAAAGTAGTGATGTGTCCTAATTTTGGATGGTGCGATAATAACTTCATTAATTCTTCTGAAGCCACAAAAGCACCAATTGGCATTCCGCCACCCATTCCTTTTCCGATGGTGATGATGTCTGGGACAATTCCGAAGTGTTCAAAACCAAATAATTTTCCAGTACGCCCGAAACCGGGTTGGATTTCATCTAAAATTAATAAAGCTCCCACTTCATTGCAACGGCTTCTAACTTTTTGTAAATAATCATTCTTCGGAAGTATAAAACCTGCGCCCCCTTGAATGGTCTCTAAAACCACCGCTGCCGTTTTGTTAGTGATTTTT
>JASFZG010000105.1:0-6156 GCA_046055745.1 Flavobacteriaceae bacterium
AAATCGTATTGCATAATTAGGTTTTCTAAATATACATCTTCAACTAATTCTTCTACTTTATTTCTACTCATCACATCTTGTCTTTTAAGGAATATTCTCATTTCGGTTTGTCTTAATTCACCTTCTTCTTTTACCGCTT
Organism: Flavobacteriaceae bacterium; assembly: GCA_046055745.1. Lineage (GTDB taxonomy): Bacteria > Bacteroidota > Bacteroidia > Flavobacteriales > Flavobacteriaceae > Marifrigoribacter. The sequence goes on from JASFZG010000105.1 coordinate 140, forward strand.
GCATTCGGTACATAATAGCGTAGGAGAGAAGTAGTACTTCAAATATAGTAGCCACTTTTAAGTGAAAAGCTTCTGTAAATAAGAAATCAATTCCGAAGGGTTTCAGCACAAAGAAGTCAATTGAAAACAATAAAGGAATAAAAGTTCCTATTACATAAAATTTAGCGTAATTCTTTTTACTGAAAAGTATGATACCTGTTAAGAAATATAAACTTAATGCTCCAAACATTATTGAATTAGCAATACTTGCAGTTAATGGGTCGTTATTGATCCAAGCTAGTACAACTAGCAATGTTGAAATACCAAAAAGAGGCATTGTAATATGTGCTAATTTTGGGAAGAACTCTTTAATTGAAAGATATTTTGAAGCAAATAAAGCACTTAGCCCCACTGCAAAGAGTAAAAATGTTGAAAGTAATAATTGATTTTTTACAAACCCTTCAACCCCAATTAAAGGAAAAAGCCCTTCAGCAAAAAAGAATGCTACTGTGAGAGTTGCTACAGTTGCAGAAAAGTAAGCAAATAGTTTTTCTTCAAAAATGAAAAAGCAAACTAGGTTTAATAAAATAACTGTAATTGCAAATCCATAGTATAAGCCTTGACCGAATAAATTACTTTGAACATAAATTGGTGAAAAATTTGCACTAGAAGAAGTTGAATTTTCTGTAAAATTGTAGGAAAATTCCTTGATTAGTGAAATCCCCCCTCCAAATAAATTTTCAGAATAATAATTTAAAAAGCTGTTTTTTTGACCTGATTTATTAAGTAAAAACGGAGCACTAAAATTAATTATAGTACTATTGTTTAAAGTTTCAAAATCATTGTTAAATTCACTAAATACAGATACTTCAGAAGTATTTAACGGAGTGTAATTTGAATTGCTTGAGCCAATACTCATTGCAGAAAATGCAATAAAAAGACATAGAAGCAGGGGCAAAAATTGTCGTTTCATAATAAGTAAGTTTAATCGTTTGGGTAGTCCAATATACAAAATAATTACACTTAATCCAATAAAATTGCTTTTAATCGACGTTGTGGATAATAAAAAAAGGTTACATTTAATTGTAACCTTTCTAAAAGTATGACTATACCTGAGTTAATGCTAGTTTCCTACCATATTTTCAGGTTTTACCCATTCGTCAAATTCTGCTTCAGTAACATACCCCAAACGTACTGCTTCAATTTTTAATGTCGTTCCGTTTTTGTGTGCGGTGTTGGCAATTTCAGCAGCTTTATAATATCCTATTTTTGTATTTAAAGCAGTAACTAACATCAACGAATTATTTAATTGTGTATTAATTACTTCATAATTTGGTTCAATTCCTGCAACACAATTTACTTCAAAAGATACACAAGCATCCCCTAATAATTGAGCAGACTGCAGAAAGTTTGCAGCCATAACAGGTTTAAATACATTTAATTCATAATGTCCTTGCATACCACCAACAGCTATCGCCATATCATTTCCTATTACTTGAGCACAAACCATAGTTAGGGCTTCTGCTTGCGTAGGGTTTACTTTTCCAGGCATAATAGAAGATCCAGGTTCGTTGGCAGGAATGGTAATTTCGCCAATTCCACTTCTTGGTCCACTAGCCAATAAACGAATGTCGTTTGCAATTTTATTTAATGAAACAGCTAATTGTTTTAAAGCTCCGTGAGATTCTACAATCGCATCGTGAGCAGCTAGTGCTTCAAATTTATTTTCAGCAGTTACAAAAGGAAGCTTTGTAAATTTTGCAATATAACCCGCAACATTTTCAGAATATCCTTTTGGTGTATTAATACCTGTTCCTACTGCGGTTCCTCCTAAAGCTAATTCAGAAAGATGAGAAAGTGTGTTTTCTAAAGCTTTAATTCCATGTTTTAATTGAGAAGCATATCCACTAAATTCTTGCCCTAAAGTAAGTGGAGTAGCATCCATTAAATGAGTACGTCCAATTTTTACAACATCTTTAAAATCGATTGCTTTATTAGTCAATGATTCTTGTAATTGTTTAACTCCAGGAATAGTAACTTCAATCAATTTTTTATATGCAGCAATGTGCATTCCAGTAGGGAAGGTGTCGTTTGAAGATTGTGATTTGTTAACATCATCGTTTGGTGTTAAGGTTTTTTCTCCTTCACCAATTATTTTTCCGGCAAGTTGATGAGCACGATGCGCAATAACTTCATTTAAATTCATATTGCTTTGTGTTCCACTTCCAGTTTGCCAAATTACCAAAGGAAATTGATCATCGTGCATTCCTGTTAAAATTTCATCGCAAACTGCAGCGATTAAATCTCTTTTTTCTTCGGAAAGAACTCCCAATTCACAGTTGCTATACGCAGCAGATTTTTTTAAATAAGCAAAGCCATATACTATCTCTAAAGGCATAGAAGCGGCTGCACCAATTTTGAAATTATTACGAGAACGCTCTGTTTGAGCACCCCAAAGTTTGTCGGCAGGAACTTGAACCTCGCCTAACGTGTCTTTTTCAATTCTGTATTCCATAATAGTTATTTTGAAGAGTAACAAAGGTACGAAAACCACCAATTTTAGGCTACTTTATAAATGTTTAATTCCTGTTAATAAATTATTTTTTTTCTTGTTTTTTATGAAAAAAGCATAGTATATTTGACGAATCAATAAAAAACACGATTTGATATGTTTGATTTTAGTCAATATTTAGGATTTTTAGCGTTTATGACTGTCATTACCATTGGTTTTTGGTTAATGATATTTTTAGTATCTATTCTACCTTATTGGATAGGAGGTTCTTTATTAGAAAGATGGAAATTAAGACGTGAAGCAAAAAGAAATGAGTAAGTCTTAGGCTTACAAACTTATATAATAAAGGGATGTGTTGTAAAATGCATCCCTTTTGTTTTATAGTATGGATTGCACCAACTCCAAAGGCCTGCCAATAACAGCTTTATTGCCATTAACTACAATAGGACGTTGTATCAATTTCGGATAATCAACCATAGCCTTAATCACTTCAGAATCAGATAATTCTTTATCTTTAAAATTGTCTTTCCATTCTTGTTCGTTTTTCCGAACCAACTCAATGGGTTTTATTTTTAGTAATCCGATGACTTCTTTTAATGTTTCTTCTGTAAAAAGATCTTTTAAATAATTAATCACTTTTACCTCTTTTCCTAAATCTAAAAGCATGGTATTGCAGCCTCTAGACTTGCTGCATCGCGGGTTGTGGTATATGGTTAACATAATTTATTGTGTTTATTAAAGTTCACTGAGTGTTTGCCATAGCAAACGTATCGAAGTGATTATTATTTATTAATCCGTGTTCCTATCTTCAAGCATCCAATTCTTCAATCTCCACTTGATAATCATACTGTAAATCTTCATGTAACAAAGACACTTTCTTTTTTATAAAATCAAGATTCCTGATATACAAATTATCCAATGCTTTACTTTCGAATATAGACGGTGAAAATTCTTTTAGCTTACTTGCAAAATAGAGTAGGAGTTCTACTTCGGTTTCTTTGTTTTGTGAATAGCGAATGTATTTTTTTATAAGCCTTAATATTTTTCGGATACTTTTTCGCATATAAAAGTAACTGTCGGTATTAATGGCTTCAAATTCTAAATCCATTGCTTTCTGAATACTTTTAATATAGCCTTCTTCATCAGAATTTTCGAATAATAAATAAGTGAGTAATTCTTTGTTTTCCTTCTTAAAACGGGACAAACGAAGACATAATTCCATTAATTCATTATGTGACTTATGACTGAGTTCTGATTTAACTTCTTTAAGGGAGGCAGCTTTCATAAGCGCAATTTAATGTAAAATTAAAGAATCTAAAAAGAAGCATAAAATTGAATAAGCACCAAAGTTATTCACTCTCGTCCATGGTATGATATACATTTTGCACATCATCATCATCATCCAATTTTTCTAATAACTTATCTACATCTGCCTGTTCTTCTGAAGTCAGCTTTTTAGTTACTTGAGGAATACGTTCAAAACCAGAAGATAAGATCTCAAATCCTTTTTCTTCCAAAGCTTTTTGAATGTTACCGAAGCTTTCAAAAGGGGCGTAGATCAATATTCCGTCTTCATCTTCAAAAACTTCATCAACTCCATAATCGATCAATTCTAATTCCAGTTCTTCTAAGTCTACTTCTGTGGGATTAATTCTGAAATTACAAGTATGATCAAACATAAAAATAACCGAACCTGAGGTTCCCATATTTCCATCACATTTGCTAAAACAAGCACGAACATTGGCAACTGTACGGGTGTTATTATCGGTAGCAGTTTCTACAAGTATCGCAATCCCATGGGGTGCATAACCTTCAAAAAGCACTTCTTTAAAATCACCTTGACCTTTTTCTGAAGCCTTTTTAATCGCCCGTTCCACATTATCTTTAGGCATATTTACCGATTTCGCGTTCTGAATTACTGCACGTAAACGAGAGTTAGAATCGGGATTTGGACCTCCTTCTTTTACTGCCATTACAATGTCTTTTCCAATACGCGTGAACGCTTTAGACATTGCTGACCATCGTTTCATTTTTCTTGCCTTTCTAAATTCAAAAGCTCTTCCCATAATTATTTTTTTCTTTTAGTAAGTTACAAATTTAAAAAAAATTAAGAGTCCTTAGGTATGTGTTTGGATAAAAATTTCTCATTACTCTGATTGTACTGATTGATAACCTTTTGGTTTTCAATATTCAATGTTTTTGTTATTTTGTTATAGTTTTTAACCGCCTTATTTAATTCATTCACTTTCTTATTATAAGTGTCTACTTGTTTTTTGGTTCTCTTTCTTTCTGGAGTTTTTTCAAAAGCGGAATTAATTGCCTCAAACTCTTCATTCAAAATTAAAAAATCAAGTATTTGTGGAAGTATATTTTCTGTTTCATTGATATAATAATCAAAAATATTGTTTGTTGATTTTACCAATGAATCATCATTTTTATACAAACTAACATTTTTTAATATTTTTTTCCCTTCTTTTGCTGCTTGATTTAGAGCATTAGTGTTTTGTTGTATTGCTCCGATATCATTCTTTTCTACTGCTTGCCACAAATAAATTTCATTGATATTAACTTTAAAAAAGATAAGATACATTTCATTATAATGAGCAAATACTTTTCCTGCAATAATCATTTTTTTTCCTAAATCAGATTCGTTTTCAATAATATCAATTTCGTATTTTTTTGCAAAGGAATAAAAATGATCTTCATAATCTTGTTGTGCTTCCGCCATTTTCTCATCCGCCATTTCCCTAGCCATTATATAGGCTTCCATATCATCATAAGATCTCTTAGAAATTTCTTTCATATCCACAATATTCTCATAATCTTGTTCTAACATACTCTTATTAATACTCATGTTTTTTAAGACATATTGCTTATAATCGTCTTCTTGATAGCTATCTGCTTTTTTTATTTTAAGAATAGCACGTTCTAAAGTTTTTATTAGAGAATTCCGTTTATTAGCAACACTTCTATCATTTTTACTATGAGCCAGTGCCTGTGTGTAACGCCACATGTTTTTTGTAATTGTTACTTGTTCATCCGATACAAAATTTAAATAGTCCAATGCTGTATCAAATTTTTGGCTCCACGATTGGGTAGTAGATAGTAGAAATATAAAAGTGAAAATTATGTAAATGTGTTTCATTATTCAGTTGTTAGTTAGCTTTGTTTGTATTTATATAATCGATTAATATATTGCAGGACTCTTCAATGTAAACATCTTTTGATATGCTTTTCAATAATATAGCATTTGTCTTTTTTTCATCTGGATTAAACTCTAAATACTCATTTGTTCGAGTTGTATTAGAAGAAGTAATACTTGTTTCTAGGGTTTCGAAATGATTAAAAAATTCCTCCCATAGACTATTGTATTTATTAATTTCGGCATAAATAGTATCTAAAGTGATTGGTATTTCCTTTTTTCCGTAGATGTAATCATTTATCAACATTTGATTGATTTCACTTAACAATTTAAAATTATCATTTTCTTCCATTCGCTTTAAACTATTAGATTTAATTTCCTTCA
>JASFZG010000106.1:0-9401 GCA_046055745.1 Flavobacteriaceae bacterium
GAATACATCATCAACAATACTCTAAAATTTGCATCGTATAAACTATCAATTCTTTTTATTAATTCTTCGTTGGTGGCAGGTTCTTCTCCTACTCCTTCCAATCTGTAAATTTGTGGTGACGGATTTGCATCTGGGTAAAAAGGTCCTCTTCGATAACCATCCACTTCGATGATAGAAGTAATTCCTTTATACAAATAAGCATTGGCATACGCTTGATTATTAAGTGTTGCAAAACCATCAATAATTCCGGGCATAATAAATTTATCTTCGGCATTAATCGTTTTTTCTGCTATTAAATAGGAAGGTTTATCTTTTAAATCACCATAGGATACAATAACGTTTCCGAGTAAATAAACATAAGAAGATTCAATTACCTCCGTTTTATCTGAAGGGTTGATTAAAGTAGCACCTTCAATTAAAACACTGTCTTTTTCAGGTTCAGAGTGACAGGAAATCAAAACAATAAATAGTAAAAATAATAGTTTTTTCATAAGAAATAAATTCCCTTAAAAGTAAGAAATAAAATCTTCAAAATAACAAAGCACTAATAGATTTCGTTTCCGTATTTTTGAAACTCAAACTTACATTATAATGAAACAACTACACAAACTGTTTTTTGTACTATTTATCTCAATTTTTATTTTTTCTTGTGAATCAAAACAAGAAGTAAACAAGCTAGATAGTTCTTCAGAAAGCAAATCTGCAAAGCCAAAAAAGGTAAAAAACATTATCTTATTAATTGGTGATGGAATGGGTTTAAGCCAAGTTTCTGCGAGTCAGTATTACAATGATAAGACTCCAAATTTTGAACGTTTTTCAGTTATTGGGTTAAGCAAAACTTCTTCATCTAGCGATGTCATTACAGATTCTGCAGCGGGTGCAACTGCTTTAGCTTCAGGAATAAAATCTTATAATGGATCTATTGGAGTAAATCCAGATACTTTGGCTGTTGAAACTATTATTGAGCAGATTTCTCCCAAAGGAATTAGCACTGGAGTTATTTCCACTTCAGCCATTACACACGCAACTCCGGCTTGTTTTTATGCTCATGTTAAAAGCAGAAGAATGGAAGAAGAAATTGCTCAGTTTTTAGTGAATTCTGAAGTGGATTTCTTCGCAGGTGGAGGTTTAAAGTTTTTTAACGAGCGTGAAGATGGAAACGATTTATTAAAACAATTAAATGAAAATAATTTTGAAGTCCATACCAAAGAATTACCTAAAACAACTTCAAAAAAGAAACAAGCAATATTACTTTCAGATAAAGGAATGCCAACAATGGCAGAAGGTCGAGGCGATTTTTTACCTGAAGCAACCCAACTAGCTTTAGATTATTTATCGAAAAACGAAGAAGGTTTCTTTTTAATGGTAGAAGGCTCACAAATAGATTGGGGTGGCCATGCCAACGATGCAGATTATTTAATTACAGAATTATTAGATTTTGATAAAACATTAGGGGTAGCTTTAGATTTTGCAAAGCAAGATGGAGAAACGTTAGTTATTGTTACTGCTGATCACGAAACTGGTGGGTTTACCTTAGCTTCAGACGATGGAGATTATAATAAAATTAAACCTGTTTTTTCTACGGGAGGACATTCTGCAACAATGGTTCCTGTTTTTTCGGAAGGTCCTGGATCTGAGAAATTTGGAGGCATTTATGAAAACACTTCCATCTATGATAAAATTAAATCATTTTTTATTGAGTAGTTTTTTCAGAAATACAATCGTTGAAAATTGTTACTTTAGCATTAGATAAAACCCTATGAAATATCTAAGAGACATTGGTTCTTATTTTTTAATGCTGAAAAAAGTATTCATCAGTCCTACCAAAAAGTCTGTAATGAAAGAACTTATCTTCAAAGAAATTGATGATTTGATCATTAACTCTTTATGGATTGTTTCGTTTATTTCATTTTTTGTTGGTGGTGTAATTGCCATTCAAACTGCTTTAAACCTTGAGAATCCTTTAATTCCGAAGTCATTAATTGGTTTTGCTACACGGCAATCAATAATACTAGAGTTTGCGCCTACTTTTATGTCGATAATCATGGCAGGGAAAGTGGGGTCGTTCATTACTTCAAGCATAGGATCTATGCGTGTTACCGAACAAATTGATGCTTTAGAAGTAATGGGAATCAACTCCTTAAATTACTTAGTTTTCCCTAAAATAATTGCGATGTTATTTTATCCATTTGTAATTGCAATCGCCATGTTTTTAGGGATATTTGGTGGTTTTTTAGCAAGTGTTTATGGTGGTTTTGCATCGGCAGCAGATTTCACTATCGGACTTCAAGATACTTTTTATCCATTCCATTTGGTCTATGCATTTATAAAAACCTTCTTGTTTGCATTAATATTAGCGACAGTGCCTTCTTGGCAAGGTTATTATATGAAAGGTGGTGCTCTGGAAGTAGGAAAAGCAAGTACCAACTCTTTTGTTTGGACAAGTGTACTAATTATTTTAACTAATTATATTATAACTCAACTTCTGTTAAGCCAATGATTAAGGTAGATAACATAAAAAAACATTTTGGAAAGGAAGAAATTTTAAAAGGAATTTCAACCACTTTTGAAAGAGGAAAAACCAATTTAGTAATAGGAAGAAGTGGAAGTGGAAAAACAGTAATGCTTAAATGTTTGGTAGGACTTTTTGAGCCAAATTCAGGTAAAATATTTTTTAAAGACAAAGACATGTGTTCTATGAATACTGAAGAACATAGGGTTTTGAGAGAAGAAACCGGAATGCTTTTTCAAGGAGGAGCACTATTTGATTCTATGAATATTGAAGAAAACGTAATGTTTCCGTTACGAATGTTTTCAGATAAAAAACGCCCAGAAATGCTCGAAAGAGTCAACGAAGTTTTAAAAAGAGTTGATTTAGAGAATGTAAACAAAAAATTTCCTTCAGAAATATCGGGAGGAATGAATAAAAGAGTTTCCATTGCAAGAGCAATTGTAAATAACCCAAAATACCTGTTTTGTGATGAACCAAATTCTGGTTTAGATCCAAGAACGGCTACTTTAATAGATCAATTAATTCAGGATATTACCAAGGAGAACAATATCACAACCGTAGTGGTCACACACGATATGAACTCTGTTATGGAAATTGGCGAAAAAATTGTTTTCCTTAAAAACGGAAATTTAGTTTGGCAAGGAACCAATAATGAAATCTTTAAAACAGACAATACAGACGTTACCGATTTTGTGTATTCTTCAGATTTATTCAAAAAAATTAGAGATATTCAAATTAAAGAACAATGATTTCCTAATATAATTCATTGTTATCAAGAATAATTAATATATTTTTAGGCTCTTTAATTAATTAATTTAAATAATATGAAAAAAATCCTACTATGTAGCATTGCGATTTTAAGCAGTGTAAGTTTATTTGCACAAGTATCTTTTACAAATCGTAGTGACCTGATTGAAAACTACCCGGGTTACCAATCTATTGCAGTTGATATGAACGATGATGGTTTTGATGATTTTGTTAGAGTTTCTGAATCTGGTATTGGTATTGATTATCAACAAGCAAACGGAACATTTGTTTCAACTTTTTATTCTATGACAATACAAAACGTTCCAGATTGGAGTGTTGCCGCTGGAGATATTGACGGAAATGGTTATACGGATTTAGTTTTAGGAAATGGATCGAGAGTTTCTTTCTTATTTGCTAATGCAGATGGCACAGCTTACACTGAACAAACACACCCTGAATACATTTTTTCTCAACGTTCAAATTTAGTGGACATTGATAATGATGGCGATTTAGATGCTTTTGTATGTCATGATATTGACGAGAGTCATCCATACCGTAATGATGGAAACCAAAATATGGTAATGGATCAAACCTTAATTCAAACTTTAGATCTAGCAGGGAATTATGCTTCTTTATGGGTTGATTATGACAACGATGGTGATACTGATATGTATTTAACAAAATGTCGTCAAGGATCTACACCTGGAGACCCAGAACGTACCAACGCAATGTACCGTAACAATGGAGATGGAACTTATTCTGAAGTAGCAGCATCTATTAATTTAGCAGACAACGCGCAATCTTGGACAACAATTTGGCAAGATTTTGATAATGATGGTGATTTTGATGCCTTTTGTGTAAATCACGATGAGGAAAACAGATTTTATGAAAATGATGGTTCTGGAGTATTTACAGACATTATTGGTTCTACAGGAATTAACCCAACCGATTTAGGTGCTTGGGAAAACCAAGGAGCCGATTTTAATAATGATGGATTTGTAGATATTTTTTCTGAAATGTCTAAAGAACTATATATTAATAATGGCGATATGACCTTTACAGGAATGGATTTACCTTTCGATGAAGGAGCTATTGGTGATTTTAATAATGATGGATATTTAGATGTATCAAAAGGTGGATTCTTATGGATGAATGACGGAGGTTCTAATAGATATATAAAAATTGTATTAAAAGGAGTACAAAGTAACCCAAATGGAATTGGAGCTCGTATCGTTATTACTGGTGACTTTGGAACACAAATGAGAGAAGTTCGTTCTGGAACTGGATTTAGCCATATGTCTTCATTAATTGCTCATTTTGGTCTTGGAACCAGTGAAGGAATTGATACAATTGAAATTTTCTGGCCTTCAGGAATTGTTGATATTATTGAAAATCCAACTATTAGCACACAACATGTATTTGTAGAAGGTGAAAACCAATTAGCAATTACTGAATTTGAAGTAAACGGAATTAGCTTATTCCCTAATCCTACAACTTCTAAAATCAATTTCTCTTTAAACGGAATTGAAGGAACTTTAGTTAAAGTAATTGATATTAATGGAAGAACTGTTTTAAACACAGCAATTTCTACAGACAACAACATTAATGTAGAAACACTTACAAGTGGTATTTACTTTGTGCAAATGGAAGTAGAAAATAAATCTGTAAGCTACAAGTTTGTAAAAAAATAAAATAATTTACTTTTATTAAAAAAGGCTGCTTTTTCAAGCAGCCTTTTTTTTTAATCAATAATTTGAATAGTATCAAGCCTTAGTTTATAACGAAGCCATTTTTCTAATTTACCTTTGTCTTTTATTCGTTGCCTTTTAGGATAATTATTTTCCCAACTTATAGCAACTACCGGGATTGTATCTGTTGTTTTAAAATTGGTAGTTATTCGATTATAATAGCTGATTTTTTCAATTTCTTCATAATTCATTTTAACCTCTTTACTTATTTCATTAAAACGAAGTTCTTTCATCTTCATATCAGCTAATTCATTTTCTAAAAACTTAATTTTCGCTTCTTTATCTTTCAGCAGTTTTTCGTTTTTTTCGTATAAATCATCGAGGATGTCAAATTTCAATTTACCTGAAAGTTCCTGAGCCAAGTTTCCACTTTGATCAGCAGCTTGAAATATTTGTAAGGTACTTTCCTTTAACACCTCGCTATTTTTCAATTCATTATTCCACATATCTATAGTTTCTTGAGGAACCAATCTTCCTATAAGATATACTTCAATTTTTTGACTTTCAAAATCTTTATTGGATTTTAAAATCACCGCACCATTATACTTAATTGTATTCTCAATGAATGAAGTTGTTTTACTTTCAAAAACCTGTACTTTTAGTAAATTCAAAAACAAAATAACACTTGGCACCATTACAATAATAGAAATAATGGTCGCGATTTGAGCAATTCTTTTTCTTCTTTTAGAATTTGCATAACGTACCATCGGAAAACGTAATAATTTCGCAATTAAAAAAGTTGTTAACGCAATAAAAACTGAATTAATAGTAAATAGGTATAATGCGCCACTAGCATAATTAAAATTTCCAATAGCTAATCCATAACCAACAGTACACAAAGGTGGCATTAATGCCGTAGCAATTGCTACACCAAAAATAACACTTGCCATCGTTCCTTTTTTTGTTTTAGCAACTATCAAAGCCAACCCACCAAAAATAGCAATCAAAACATCTAAAATTGTTGGAGATGTTCTTGCTAATAACTCTGGAGTTTCTTTGGTTAAAGGTGAAATAGTAAAATATAGATAAGCAGTAATTACACTTAAAGCAACCATTACGCCCAAATTAATGAGCGATCTTTTTAAAGTATCTACATCATTAATTGCAACCGATAATCCTAAACCAACAATAGGTCCCATTAATGGAGAAATTAACATTGCTCCAATAACAACCGCCGTACTACTAACATTTAACCCAATAGAGGCTACAAAAACTGAAAAAATAAGAATCCAAGCATTATGCCCCTTAAACGAAATATCTTCCTTTACATCTTCAATAGTTGCTTCACGGTCTGTATCTTGCCTAAGATCTAACAGCTCTTTAAAAAACAACTTTAAACCTTGCCAAGCAGTTTCTTTTACCTGCTCAAATTCTTTCTCTTCAATTGTGTCTTTCTTTTCTTCTGAAGGCTCCATTTAAGAATATTTAGATTTATATTTCTGTTTAATTTCAGTTAGTAGCGTTTTTATATCTTGCTCTTTTTCTCTAGGATAAATCATCAATACATCCTCTTTATCAACCACGATATAATCGTTAATTCCCTCTAAAACTACTAATTTTTTTTCGGAAGTGAAAATCATATTACCAGAAGCGTCTTTCAAATGAGTAACTGATCTAACTATGGCATTTTTATTTTCATCTTTTTCTAATTTATCATGCAATGCTCCCCAAGTTCCTAGATCATTCCAATCAAATGTTGCATTTTTAACAAATACATTATTCGATTTTTCTAATATCCCATAATCGATAGAAATGTTTTCTGATTTTTCGTAATTATTAAGTACAAATTTTCGTTCTTCGGAAGTATTTAAAGAACCGATTCCTTCTGAAAACAAGGCATACATTTCTGGTAAATTTTTCTGAAATGATTCCACAATACTTTTTACACTCCAAATAAAGATTCCTGCATTCCAAACAAAATTTCCTTCCGAAATAAATTGTTTGGCAGTTTCATAATTTGGTTTCTCCCGAAACTGATTTACTTTTTTTATGCTTTCTGAAGCTTCTTTATTATGCTCAATATAACCATACCCAGTATTTGGAAAGGTTGGATTGATACCTAATGTCATTAATTTATCGTCTTTTGCACAAGCATCAAAACAGGTTTCTACATCTTTTAAAAAGGCTGCCTCATCTTCAATCCAATGGTCGCTCGGTGCTACTAACATCAATCCATTTGGATTTTCTTTCTGAATTTTTAAAGCTGACAATAAGATACAAGGTGCTGTATTTCGCATCGCAGGTTCTAACACAACTTGTTTGGAAGTAATGCTTGGTAATTGCTCCAACACAATATCGATATATCGATCGTTGGTTAAGATATTTATATTTTCTGAAGAGATTAATCCTTCCAATCTCGAAAATGTTTTTTGTAATAAAGTCTGTCCTGTTCCCAACATATCATGAAATTGTTTTGGAAATTCTGTGGTACTTACTGGCCAGAATCTAGATCCGATTCCTCCTGCCATAATTACTGCGTAATATTTCCCTGCGGAGGCAGGGATCTCTTTATTTATTTCTTTCATATTATTTTTATTGAAAGCTAGAAATTTAAAATTATAAGATGTCTGCTGATTTTTTTCAAAAATTCGGAGTACTCAATGACCATAAAATCCTCAATTCTATTCATGAGACTCCTGCCTTCGCAGGAATTCAACCTCAGCATTAGGATTAAACAAATACACTCTTCCTGTGGAAATTTCCAAACATTCATAACGCTTTACACGTTTGTTTCCACGTTTAAAAATCTTCCCGTTATAGAGTCTAAATTTTCCTCCAAATGGTATTTCAAAGATATAGTTTTTATCGTTGGGAGCATCATACTGTTTTAATGCTAAAGAAAGTTTTGCATCGGTGTCACTACTAGCCTTCGGGTTTTTAAAATGAATTGCTAAATAAGGCAATAATTGCATCGGGAAAACTTCAGGTCTTAGGTAAGGTAACATTAATTGCTGAAAAGTAAATTTCCATTCTTTTCCGTGAGGTTTTATCAATCTTCCATATTCTTTAAATGCTTTTAAATGGGCGATTTCGTGAATAAGCGTAATTAAAAATCGATAAGGATTTAAATTAGAATTTACCGTAATTTGATGCTGCCCATTAGGCATTTTACGATAATCACCGTGACGAGTTACACGCTCATTTACAATTTTAAGATAAACATTATACTCTTGAATTAATTGAAAAGCAGGATTTACTGCTGCTTGTGGGATGTATTTTTCAAGAGTTTTTGGCATATTTTTATTAAGGCGTAGAACTAGAAACCTGTAATACTTTACCGTTGTACATTTTGTTTCCTGTTAATGAAAACTCCATGATATATTCCGCCATTTCTTCGGCAGAGACATTGGCTTTATAGCCTGGAAACGCTTCTTCTAACATTTCGGTTTGTACGGCTCCGAGTGCTAATACATTAAATGATGGTCCTGTTTCTTTGTATTCTTCGGCTAATAATTCGGTTAGCGTTATTAAAGCTCCTTTACTACTACTGTATGCGCTTAATCCTGCAAACTTCATACTTCCTTGAATTCCACCCATACTGCTAATATTTACAACATGTCCGTCTTTTTTCATAAACGGAAGCATTGCTTTTGTTAAAGCTGCTGCACCAAATACATTGACATCATAGACTTGTTTAAAGTCTTCAATAGACGTTTTTGCAAAAGGCTTGTTAACTAATTGACCAGAATTATTAATTAGAATATCCACCTGTTTCCAATTTTCTTTTACAAAATTGGAAACCATTTTAATATCCTTTACATCGGTAATATCAAAATTAAAAATAGTGCAACCTTCAGTATTTACTCCAGACAATAAAGTTTCGTTTCTAGATAAAGCTAATACTTGATAACCAGCATCTGTGAATAGTTGTACTAATTCGTAGCCTATTCCTCTACTTGTTCCTGTTATTATAACTTTTTTCATAATACTCCCTGCGTAGGCAGGGATCTTTTTTAATCCAGACCTACTAGGTTTTAAAAACCTAGTAGGTCTTGTTAATTATATGTTGAGATTCCTGCCTTCGCAGGAATTTGTTACACAAACATCGTCACAGGATTCTCAACATACTTACGCAAAGTTTGTAAGAACGCTGCTCCTGTTGCTCCATCTACGGTTCTGTGATCACAAGCTAAAGTTACTACCATTGTATTTCCAACTGCAATCTGACCGTTTTTCACCACTGGTTTTTCGATAATTGCTCCAACCGATAAAATTGCAGAATTTGGCTGATTGATAATAGATGTAAATTCTCTAATACCCATCATTCCAAGGTTAGAAACAGTGAAAGTACTTCCTTCCATTTCTTGTGGAGTTAGTTTTTTGTTTCTTGCTTTTCCTGCTAATTCTTTTACGTTGGCTCCAATCTGATTGAATGTCATTTGATCTGCAAATTT
>JASFZG010000107.1:0-14822 GCA_046055745.1 Flavobacteriaceae bacterium
TTTTCCCTTTTCCGAAGAATAGTAATCCAACTTAAACCCGCTTGAAAGGTTTCTAGCAGTAAAAATTCGAATAAAGTTTTATCATCTCGAACAGGAAATCCCCATTCATTATCGTGATAAGCCATATATAATGGGTCATCGCCACACCAATGGCATCGTTGTTTTTGCATAATTTCTGAATTGAAATCTAAAGTAGTAAGTTTTTATTAAATTGAGCGTCTTATGTGCTATGGAAATTATGAATAAAACAAACACCGCAGTAAATACCTTAGTAAAGGAAAGTATAAGTAAAGCAGTTAGTTATAAAGAATTTAGAGACCAAGTTGCTAAACACGTGGAAGACGGAACCAGTTCTGGCCCATATCAATCGGAAGCATTATCGCATTACACCTTACTAAATAATTCGCGAATGAAACGATTGGATAAAACCATAAAAATTGATGATTCTATTACTGAGAAATTTCAAGGTTTTAAAGGAAATCAAACTTGGATTGTCCTTACCGAAAGTTGGTGTGGCGATGCTGCACACTCCATGCCAGTAATGAATAAAGTGGCTGAAATGGCAGGAAATATAGATTTTAAAGTCTTGCATCGTGATGAAAACACGGAGCTAATGAATGAGTTTTTAACCAACGGTTCAATGTCAATACCAAAGCTTATTATTTTTGATAACGATACTCAAGAAGTAATTAACGACTGGGGACCATCACCTTCAACTGTGATAAAAATGACCAAAGAATTTAAAGAAAAACACGAAGTATTAACACCAGAATTTAAAAAAGAAATTCAGGTTTGGTACAATCAAAATAAAGGAAAATGTGTGGCTGGTGATATGATAAAATTGATTAAGTAATTAATCATTTAATAATACATTTATTATAATTATTTTAGCTGAAAGAATTATTTTGAATGGCAAAAACTAAAACCACCTTTTTCTGTCAAAACTGCGGAAGTCAATTTTCTAAATGGCAAGGACAATGTACCGCTTGTAAAGAGTGGAATACCATTGCTGAAGAAGTAATTCAGAAAGCTGAAAAAGTGAGCTGGAAAACTTCTGAAGCTCCTACTAAACGTGTATCTAAATCACAGAGGGTTTCTGAAATTTCTAGCACTTCTGAAGCAAGGCTCAACACCAAAAACAAAGAACTTAATAGAGTACTTGGCGGTGGATTGGTTCCTGGATCTTTAACCCTTTTAGGAGGAGAACCTGGAATTGGAAAAAGTACCTTAATGCTTCAAATAGCATTACAATTACCTTATAAAACACTCTATGTTTCGGGAGAAGAAAGCGCCCAACAAATTAAAATGCGAGCGGAACGGATTCATCCAAATTCAGATACTTGCTATATTTTAACCGAAACTAAAACTCAAAATATATTCAAGCAAATTGCCGATTTGAATCCAGATATTGTGGTGATAGATTCTATTCAGACACTTCATACCGATTATATTGAAAGTAGTCCGGGGAGTATTTCACAAATTAGAGAAACCACGACCGAACTTATCAAATTTGCAAAAGAAACTAATACACCTGTGGTGCTAATTGGTCATATTACCAAAGATGGAAATATCGCCGGACCAAAAATTCTAGAGCATATGGTCGATACGGTATTGCAATTTGAAGGCGACCGAAATCACGTTTATAGAATTTTAAGAGCTCAAAAAAATCGATTCGGATCTACCAATGAATTGGGAATTTACGAAATGCAAGGCACTGGTTTACGAGAAGTAAGCAATCCTTCAGAAATATTGATTTCTAAAAACGAAGAAGATTTAAGCGGAACTGCAATTTCGGCAACTTTAGAAGGAATGCGACCTTTAATGATCGAAATTCAAGCCTTGGTAAGTACCGCAGTTTACGGAACCCCTCAACGTTCCGCCACAGGTTATAATGCCAAACGTTTAAATATGATCTTGGCTGTTTTAGAAAAACGAGCTGGTTTTAAACTCGGTGCGAAAGATGTATTTTTAAATATTACTGGTGGAATTACGGTGGATGACCCAGCTATCGATTTAGCAGTGGTAGCAGCTGTTCTCTCTTCAAATATTGACATTGCCATTGACAAGTCTATGTGTTTTGCTGCCGAAATAGGATTGGCAGGAGAAGTACGCCCTGTTACCAGAGTAGATCAACGAATTACCGAAGCTGAAAAACTAGGTTTTAAATCTATTGTGGTTTCCAAATATTGTAAACTTTCAAAAGATAATTACACTATTAAGGTGATAAAAGTGGCAAAAGTTCACGATGTAGTGAAGTATTTGTTTGGGTAGAAAGCTCCAACTATTCATTAGATGACTTGGAGTTACATTAATATTTCTTTTAACTTTCGCTCCCCTTTGTCTGAGAGATTTCCCCATTTCATTGTTTTATTTGATGGTGTTGAATATGTCTGTTTTAAATCAGAATCAATTTCTGTAATTCCAATAACATTATTATCAATATCGTAGAATATAATTGTTTTATAGTGTTCAAACGTTCCAATTTCTCCCCATCTGTATGAAGAAGAATCATTTAAGATTTCTGTCAGGAGTTTTGTTTGTATTAGATTTAGATTTTCATCAATAGATAAGAGTTTTCCATAAATTTTTGCTGAGTACGGTTCAACGGGAGGGTATATTATTCCATTCTTTTTTTCGTTCTCAACGGCTATTTGGTAAGTTAGTTTGTCTTTGTCATTTCCAATTGAATAATCAGAATATTTTTCTTTTAATTCTAATTTAATATTTTTGAATTTCGGGTATGTAAAAAATCTATACCCTAATAAAAAGATGAGTCCAAGAGATAAATATTTTATGTTTCTAATCATCATATTGTAGTAGCTAATTAAAATTTCTACCCAGCCGGATTAGGCATCATTGAATGCACTCCATTTATTTCAGAAATAATTTCTTCCGAAAGTGTCAAATTAATACTCTCAATATTTTCAGAAAGTTGCTTCATTGTAGTCGCCCCAATAATATTTGAAGTCACAAATTCTTGCTGATTTACAAAAGCTAATGCCATTTGGGTTAAGCTGATTCCGTGTTTTTTTGCAATCTCATTATACAATGCTGTGGCTTTTAATGATTGTTCTCCATTATACCTACTGTAATTTGGAAACAATGTTACACGTGCATTTTCTGGTTGATTATTATTTAAATATTTTCCTGATAACACACCAAAAGCCAATGGTGAATACGATAAATATCCTATTTTTTCCCTTTGAAGAATTTCGGTAACTGCAATTTCATCTCGACGTTGCAAAAGGTTATACGAATTTTGAAGTGTAATCATTTTCATCGCCCCTTTTCGATGTTCTTCCATATAACGCATTAAGCCGTAAGGAGTTTCGTTAGAGAGACCGATGGCTCTTACTTTTCCTTCTTTTACAAAGTTTTCTAATCGTTCTAATACTTCATTAAAATTATCTTTCCATTGTTCCGATAGATTATAATTAAAATCTCGAACCCCAAAAATATTCACGCTACGTTCTGGCCAATGCAACTGATACAGATCTAAATAATCGGTTTGCAAACGTTTTAAACTTTTATAAAGTGCATCTTCAAGCGATTCCTTGCTAAAATCTAAACTTTCCCGAATATGTGTAAATCCACGACTAGGTCCTGCAATTTTTGAAGCTAAAATAACCTGATCTCGATTATTATTTTTGGAGAACCAAGTACCGATAATTTCCTCTGTTTTTCCTTGGGTTTTTGCAGAAGCAGGAACAGCATACATCTCGGCAGTATCAATAAAGTTAATTCCTTTTTCTAAGGCATAATCTAATTGTTCATGACCATCAGATTCTGAATTTTGTTCTCCCCAAGTCATGGTGCCAAGACAAATTTTACTTACTTTAATATTGGTATTTGGTAGTGTTGTATATTTCATATTCATCACCCACGAAAGCTGGGTGTCTCTTTAATTAATTACTCATTCAATAACTTAGAAAGCTCATCCAACTTAGGCGTTAAAATCACTTCAATTCTTCTGTTTTTTGCTTTTCCTTCAGAAGTATTATTAGAGCTTATTGGTGAATATTCTCCTCTACCTGCTGCGGTCAAGTTTTCTTTTAAAATTTTATTATTCTCTGTTAAAATTGACACAATAGAAGTCGCTCTTTTGGTAGATAAATCCCAGTTACTCTGTATATTTCCATTTCCTGAATAGGCAACATTATCCGTGTGGCCTTCAATTAAAACAGCTATTTCTGGGTTATCCGCGAGTACTTTTCCTAATTGTACAACGGCTTCTCTTCCTCTGGAGTTGACTGCCCAACTTCCACTTTCGAACAATAACTTATTTTCCATAGAAACATAAACTTTTCCGTCGCGTTGTTCTACGGTAAGTCCGTTGCCCTCAAAATTAGTTAATGCTTTTGAAATCGCATTTTTCAGGTTGGTCATTTGGGCGTCTTTTGCAGCGATAATTCCTTCTAATTCTTCTACACGTTTTGATCGTGCTTCCAAATCTGATTGTAATTGTTTCAATCGTAAACTTTCTGCTGCTAATGCTTTTTCACGTTCTTCTAATTGAGTTAATAGGCTTCGGTTCAGCTCTAAGTTTTCAGTTAATTTGGAAGAACTATTTGCCTCTAAAGCATCGTAAGATTCCTTTAACCGATCATGACTGGATTGTGATGCTGCCAAATCCATCGCCAATCTACTTTTTTCAGCTTTTAACTTTTCAATTGCTGCTTTTAAAGATTCAATTGAAACGGTATTATAATCTTCAGCTCCATTTAATTCTTCAAACAGACGTTTGTTTTCTTCTTTTAATGTATCGTACTTGCTTTGTAAATCCTCATATATTTTTGAAGAAACACAGGAAGTTGTTAGTGTAATTAGTGCTATTCCGAAGAAAAATATTTTTATCATAATATAATATTAGTTGAATTGTAACTCCACCATCAACGGACAATGGTCACTATGTTTAGCGTCGGGTAATATAACGGCGCGTTTAATGTTTTCTTGTAATGGCTCCGAAACCATATGATAATCGATACGCCAACCTTTGTTATTATTACGGGCATTAGCACGATAACTCCACCAAGTATAGTTGTGTGGTTCTTTATTTAAATGACGGAAAGAATCAATAAATCCACTGTTTATAAAATTACCAATCCACTCTCTTTCCACCGGTAAAAATCCAGAACTGTTTTTGTTTGCCACTGGATTATGAATATCTATCGCTTCGTGACAAATATTATAATCACCACAAATTACCAAGTTTGGAATTTCTTTTTTTAGTTCGTTTATATATTCTTGAAACTCTGCCATATAATTGAGTTTAAAATCCAAACGAGCACTATTGGTTCCACTAGGCAAATATAAACTCATTACCGAAACTTCGTCAAAATCTACTCGAAGGTTTCTTCCTTCAAAATCCATGGTTTCTATTCCGGTTCCATATTCAATGTGCTTTGGTTCTTTTTTACAGAAAATAGCAACACCACTATAGCCTTTTTTTTGTGCACTGAACCAATATTGAAATGGATATCCTGCTTCGGTTATGGCTTCCGTATCTACTTGTTCTTCCATGGCTTTAATCTCTTGAAGGCAGATTACATCTGGGCTTGCTTGTTTCAGCCAATCTGTAAAGCCTTTTTTCATTGCGGCTCTAATTCCGTTTACGTTATAAGAAATTATTTTCATGTAAGCTAGTTTTAAGAATAGCCACTAATTTAAATAACATTCTATTTTTACGAAGTATATTTGGGAAATTATTATCAATAAAATTTACAAAATATTTTAGCTATAGTTTAGTTGTATAAGGAGGCTCCTAATTACACAGGAAATAAATATGAAATTATTACTACTTTTTTTATCGTTGTTGTTTGTGAGTGTCAGCTTTGCACAAGACCTTCCAAGTAATTTTCAAAGTAAAAAAATAGTAGTTTCAGATACCATTATAATTGATAGTGTAAGTATAAACCCCTTACGATTTAAAGTCTTAGATAAATACGGAAGCATTATAGATTCCACCAATTACCAAGTAGATTTTAGTAAAAGTTTTTTAATTCTTTCTGAAAAACATAAAACTTCTAATGATTCGGTTATTCTTAATTATTTACGTTATCCAAATTATATAACAAGAGATTATTTTGTATTGGACTCTAGTATTATTGTTAAGAATAGCAGTAGTATCAACAAATTATATTCTTTACAAGAAAGCACTAATAAAAACAATTTTAAGCCTTTTGATGGATTAAACACACTCGGAAGTATTTCACGTGGAATCACTGTTGGGAACAATCAAAACGCGGTAGTTTCTTCTGAATTAGATTTGCAAATCACAGGAAAGTTAAACGATAAGGTTTCAATAAGGGCTTCGATTCAAGATGCAAACCTTCCTTCTCAAGATGGTGGATATTCACAAAGTTTAAATGAATTTGATCAGGTTTTTATCGAACTATTTAGTGATAATTGGAACATTCGCGCCGGTGATGTTGATTTAATTAATACTAAAAGTTACTTCGGGAATTTCACAAAAAAGGTTCAAGGAGTTTCATTAGGAGGAACGATACATCATGATTCTGGAGCTAAAACAGATGTTTTTGCTGCCGGTGCTTTGGTTCGTGGCGTGTTTTCTAGCAGTGAATTTGTGGGTCAAGAAGGAAACCAAGGACCTTATAAATTAGTGGGGCCAAACGGAGAACTATTTATTTTGATTGTTTCGGGAAGTGAACGAGTTTATGTAAATGGACTTCTTTTGTCTCGTGGCGTAAACGAAGATTATATTATTGATTATAATGCTGGAGAAATTAAATTTAACCCTACCTATCCTATAACGGCTAATATGCGAATTCGGGTTGAATATCAATTTACCGACAGAAATTATACTCGTTTTATTGGTTTTGGTGGCGGAAATTATACCAGTAAAAAACTAGATTTAGGAGTATATATTTACTCTGAAAGTGATGCTAAAAACCAACCGCTTCAACAAAATTTATCTGAAGAACAAGTAGAAATATTAAAAAATGCAGGAGATGACAAATCATTAATGACTGCTCCTTCAGCTGTTCCAGATACTTATTCAGAAAATAAAATTCTATATAAAAAGGAAGTGATTGAAGGAGAGGAGGCCTTTGTGTTTTCTAATAATCCTGATGATGAATTATTTAATGTTCGGTTTACATTAATCGGTGAAGGGTTGGGTAATTATATTTTAAGTGACAATAGTGCCATCAATCGGATTTTTGAATATGTTCCGCCATTGGCAGGTACGCTACAAGGAAATTACGAACCTATTATTCAATTGGTTGCTCCTACAAAAATTCAAGTTGGTGGTGTGAATGGTGCTTTTCATCCTTCTGAAAAAACGAATATTGCTTTTGAATTGGCAGGAAGTAAAAACGACCTCAATTTATTTTCAAATATTGATAATGAAAATAACGATGGTTTTGCAGCAAAAATCAACCTAAAACAAACCGTTTTAAAGGCTTCTGAAGCACAAAAACTAGATGTGTTTGCTGCGATAGATTATATCAATAAAGATTTTAGAACAGTAGAGCGTTTGTATGCTGTTGAGTTTAATAGAGATTGGAACTTTAATCCACAATATGCTGGTTTAGGAAATCAATTATATGCCATTGGAGGTGCTGAATATACCGATACAATTATTGGAAATTTTCGATATGAATTTCAAACTAGAAATCTTTCAGAAATAAGAGATTCATTAGATTTTAAAGGAAATAGGCATGTTTTTGGTGCAAATATTCATTTAGGGAAATTTAATTTGTATAGTAATGGGAGTGCTTTAATAAGTGAAGCAACGGATATAGATTCTAAATTTTTTAGAATGAATAATGTAGCAACGTATTCATTTAAAAAAGCTTGGGTTGGAGGAAAATTTAGCTTGGAAGACAATCAAGAACGAGTACTTGCAAACGATAGTTTAACGCCCATAAGCCAGCGTTTTAATGCTTACGAAGCTTTTACTGGGATTGGTGATAGTACCAAAGTTTTTGCAGAAGTTGGTTATCGATATCGAGTAAATGACAGTTTGCGTAATTTAGTATTGACAAAAGTTTCTTCCTCAAATGATTATTATTTAAAGTCGAGAATCCTTAATTCTTCCACTTCACAATTATCGGTTTTTGCTAATTATCGAGTTTTAAAAGGAACAGATTCTGATGATGAAGATGAAAAATCATTGAACTCTCGTTTGCTATACAATCAGTCCTTCTTAAAAAATGGAATAAGATTAAATACAGCTATCGAAACCAATAATGGTGTATTGGCTCAACAGGAATTTACTTATGTAAAAGTAGCACCTGGAGAAGGGGTGTACACTTGGAACGATTATAATAACAACGGTATACAAGAGTTAGAGGAATTTGAAGTTGCTCAATTTCAAGATGAAGCGGAGTATGTTCGGATTCTGTTACCTAATCAGATTTTTGTAAAAATTAGTCAGACTAAATTCAGTCAGACTTTAACCTTAAACCCTCAACAATGGTCCACAAGAAACGGTTTCAGGAAAACACTTTCTCATTTTTATAATCAGACTTCTTTTTTAATAGATAAGAAAGTAAAAAGGGATAATGATATTTTTATTCCTGATCCTTTTACAGATGGAGGTGAAGATGAATTGGCTTCGGTAAGTAATTTCAGAAATGTATTGTATTTTAATCGCGGAAAACAGAAATACACAACTACCTATACCTATTTATCATCTACCAATAGAAATTTTCTGTCCATAGGTTTGGTAGAAGTAAAATTAAAAAGCCATCAGTTTAATTTCAATCATAAAGTTTGGGCAAATTGGTTGTTAAATCTACGCGGCGCATTAGGTGAAAACAAAAGTATTACTGAAAACTTTGAAAGCAGGAATTACACCTTGGAAACTTCAGAAGTCAATCCTAAAATTTCATATTTATTAAACTCTCAAACTCGGTTTGATATTTTTTATCAATTCCTTCAGAAGGAAAATCAGATTGGAGGTTTGGAGCAGTTAGATCAACAAAAAATAGGAGTTTCATTTTCCTATTCTAATGCTCAAAAAATTGCATTAAATGGAGAGTTTAATTTTATAGATAATGATTTTACTGGGAATGCATTTTCTCCTGTTGCTTATCAAATTTTAGAAGGATTACAACCTGGAGTTAATTTAACTTGGCGTTTATTAGTTCAAAAAAAAATCACTAAGTTTTTAGATCTTAATTTTTCCTATTTTGGAAGAAAGAGTGAAACCTCTAATGCGGTTCATACAGGAAGTGTTCAATTAAGAGCATACTTTTAGAGCATAAAAAAACCTGCTAGCCTTAACTAACAGGTTTGTGTTTTGTAAGATATAATTCTTACTTAACAATAATCTTTTTATTGATTTTAGTTTTTGAATTTCCTATTTCAACAATATAAATTCCTGCACTAGCAGAAGACATATCGATTGATTTTTTATAGGATTCAGAATTTGTTTTTTGAACTTGTTCGTAAACTATTCTTTTTCCAGTCATATCATAAACAGAAAGTCTTAAGATATCGTTTGTTGATTTATTCATTAACGTTAAATCAAAGTAATTTTGATCTGAAGAAGTAATGATTAATTCAGAATTATTTAAATCTAATTCGTCTACAGATAAAACTATATCAGAAATTTTAAAGGAAGCAATTCTTGTTTTTCTTCCTCCAGCTTGACCAGAATATTCACCGGTAAACCAAAAAGTTAAATCATCTACTGGGTCTCTTGTTAATTGACAATAATCCCCATAACGTGAATTAGAAACAATACTAGTAACACCTTCAATTATTAATTCTTCTGTTACTGTCATTACTCCTAGGGTATTTCCGTCTTGTCTTCCAGTAAAATACAAAGAAGGTCTTGTAGTGGTACCAGTTTTAATATAAGCCATACCTATATTCCCTTCTTGATCCATTCCAATTCCACCCATAAAAACACTTTCATCACCTACAGGGTCAACATAAGTGCCTTCCTGGTAGAGCTCCCAGTCTCCACCACCAGTTTTTCTTAATTCAACCCATCTTAATCCTGAAATTTTAGAACCATTAACAGGTTCAACAACAAAATTTAATACTATTGATTCGTGAGTTCCAAAATCATAACGATGTGTTTGATAGTTTAATACGTGCACTAAAGCATCTATACGTTGTGCGGTTCCCGGTTGTTGGAGGTTAGCAAAAGCATCTCCCCCTGTACCAGCAATAAAAGAATCAAAATCTGAGATTCCAATTTCTACTGGAGTAGAAATAGTAGCTCCTCCTGGATTTGCCCAATCTACATCAAAATTCCAAACTTTAATATGGTCTGATGAAACACCTGGCCATGCATTATCTTGAAACCATACTATTGGTGTTGGTCCTGCTGCGATACCTGCACCTTCAGAATGTGCTGGTTGTGGTGCTTGAAATACTGTTCCTCCTGAATAGTTAGGAAGATTAAGTTGAACCATTTCAGCTGTTGGATCACCATTAATCATTTTTTCACGATTAAATGCGTGGAATCTTCCAGACGAAGAAAAATTTCCAGTAACTACATAGTTATTGCCATATATACCATAATGAGGGTAGTCATTAGATCCTGATGGATACGAATAAACAACCCAAGTTCCTGTTGGGTCTGGGGTTGTAGATACCGCTATTTTAAATTGCGAGCCAAAATTAAATTGAGAAATTAACCATCTGTCTGCTTCACGATCGTAAAGAACAATAGGATCACCACTTCCCGATCCTAAAGGATCTGATAAGTTTTTTGGAAACCCAGCTGCTTGTACTCCATTTTTATCAAATACTGTCCATCCAGTATTTGTCATTTGAACAATATGATTAGGTCCAACAGCTGCTGTTGGGTCTGGAGGTGATGCACTAGAGGTTATTCCAGCAAAATTTACAATTGGTGGATTTGCATTACGGTCTTGGTTTTCGGTTTGAATTATGGGATCAATTTGTGTTGGACTTTCTCCCGCCATTTTTAGAAAATCTGCCTTTTGTTGTCTTGAACTACTCAACATCCCTCCCCTTGGATATTCTTTTGCTGGAGCATCCATTGGGTTAAACTGAGGGTAATCTCTCATTGGTAACGTAATGTAAAAGTCGATAGGGGCTATTACTTCAACATTTTCGGTACTATTGCTTTGAGCATTTACAGAAAAAGTAAATGAACAAACTAGTATTAAGATAAAATAGTTTTTTGATTTCATTTTTTTGAATTTAGTTATTAGCAATTTTTTATACTTTCAAAAATACTATCCAATTTTAAATAAACAATACATTTTTCTAATTATTTGGATTACAATAATATAATGAAAGGTATTTATAAGTCATTAAAAACAAAAGAGCGGACAATGTCCGCTCTTAAAAAAAAATACAAAAAATACAAAAACTATTTAACAATAATTTTTGCAGTTTTATATGTTTTAGATGAGTTGTCACCCATTTTAATAAAATATACACCAGCATCAGCGTAAGACATATCTAAATGGTAATTGTAACTATCACCTTCTTTGTTTAAGTTATTAAAAGCTAAAGTTTGCCCTAATACATTGTAAATTGCTATTGAAGCAACTCCATCAAAAGAAGTTGTTAATGTAATGTCAAATTGATTGTTTGGCAAAGTAAGTACTGTAAATTCAGCTTGAGAAATTGAAGGGTCTTCAACACCTAATATACCCATATTTGCAGAATAATCTTCTGTTTCACCATAAGTTGTTTCTTCACAGGCATCATCAGGTACTGGAGCTTGCCAATTAGACTTAACTCTCATTCTGTGTTGTGAACCTGTAGCTACACTACCAGGAATGGTTAAAGTAACAGTTTCTGTATAAGTTCCTGCAGCTTGCCCAGCAGCAATCACAAAATTAGGAACAACAGTCTCTGAAGTTTCAAAAGTTCCATTGTCATCAAAATCGATCCAAACTCTAACGTTTTGATCTCCGTAACCTGTTGTTACAGTGAAATCGTATGAATTACCAGGTTCTAATGTTGCTGTTAGATTAGTAAAATCAGCATATCCTTCACAATCAGAATTATTATTAATTTCCTGGACAGTAACATTAGTAAATCCATCACCGAATGAACAATCTTCAGTTGGCTCACAATAAAGAGTACCATTAAATACTGTTTTTGTTGCTTCATCATTATTTGGATTTGAATCCCCTGCTAAATTTGTTCTAGCAACTATAGTATGGTTTCCTGGAGCTGATAAATCTGCTGTAGCGGCGAAAGCATATGTAGTTGTTGCTCCAGCAACAATTGTTCCTACTAGTGTCTCCACAATTGGAGCACCACCATCAGCGATATACTGAACTTCAGGGTTTGTAATATCATTACTACCAAAGTTTCTTACTTCAACAGAAACCACTTCTGTAGTTGTTAAAGTTCCTGTATTTGGATCTGTAATAGTAGTAACACCAATGTCGTCTGGACCTGGAGGAGTTAATGAAAATGCACCAACAACACCTTTTCTTCCACCATTCATATATTCATTAATGAACCAAAAAGTTGAATCATCTAAAGGATCTACATCAATTTTGCTGTAATCTCCGTAACGAGTACTTCCTATATTTGCATTACCTGCAGCAATAATTTCTTCTACAACAGTCATGGTTCCTAATGGATCTCCATCAAATCTACCTGAGTAATAAGAACTAATTCTAAAATCGGTTGGATTGGGAGTTGTAGGCCCAGCCATAGAAGTATACCCCATAGCAATATTTCCAGCAGCATCCATAGCCATACTAGCATGCCAAGCGTGTTTTCCATTTGGTGCAGTATAAGTACCTTCTTGATATACAGTCCAAGGTTGATTGTCATCAGTTTGACGTAATTCAAACCAACGAACACCTGCCAATTCGCCACCACCAGCATCTGTATCAACTACAAAATTAAATACAGCAGAATTATGACCTGCAAATTTTCTAAATTGTGCTTGGTTCATTACAGTTGCTTGTAAAGCATCTACAGAAGAACCTCCTGGCTGTGCTAAATTTGAGAAGCTACCACCATCAAAAACAGAAATAAAAGGTGTTGCTGGTAATTCTGTCGCTGCGGACATTGTACCGTTTCCAGCACCCCAGTCCATATCTAATGTCCATAATTTAACGTGATCTGTAGCAACTCCTCCCCAAGCATCATCTTGCAGGTAAACAAATGTTGCTCCACCAGCAGCTGGTAAATTATCATCGGTTACGTTGAATGCTTGTGGGCTAAAAAAGCCACTTGTTGTCATTCCTGGTAAAGGGAATCCAATAACCTGAGCTGCATTACCTGCTAACATTTCTGTTCTTTCTAGAGCCCATACTTTATTACCCCCACCTGTGTTTTCAGTCATGTAGTAACCATCACTCCAGACAGATAATTTTTGGTAATCGCTAATTGCTCCAATAGAATAGTTATTCCAACCATCATTAATTGGATCTGGTCCATCAGAAACAGCAATTTGAGCACCACTTCCTAAGAAAGTCATTACCCATCTATCAGCTGCGTTGTCATAAGATACCGTTAAATCACAACAACCACTGTTTGGGAAAATAGTTGGGTTTGGAGCCATAGGACCAAACATTAAATTTCCAGATTTATCATAAATTGCAAACCCTGTATTAAAAACTACAACCACGTGATTTGGTCCAACTGCCATTGAAGGGTCAGTTGGTGTTGAGTTAGATTGATAGGCATCAAAAACAATTGTTGGTGGTGCAACTCTGGTTGTTTGAGAAGCTTCACTTGGGTTTCTTGAAAAATAATCGTCTTGTGTTTGACGATCTTTACCAATAATTACTGTATTACCTAAAGATCTTTTATCTTGAGCTTCTTTTGTAACATCAACGTATGCAGGTAATTCTGACATCCTTGATGCGATAGAAGGAACATATTCTGGAGTTATCGTCTCAGAATAAATAGCATTTGCCGGCACATTCGGTGTGGCTTCTTGAGCATTAGCAGTAAAAGAAAATACTGCCAAAATCAACAAGAAAAAATAATTTTTTGTTTTCATTTGTTTAAGTTTTAAGTTAACAATTTTTTAAGTGATTTCAAAAATAATATCTATTTATGAATACACAAGCTTTAAGGTTAATAAATTACAATAAAATTTACATAAAAGGTATGGTATTTGTAATTTAGCATTCTATAAATTGATAAATTAACTAAATATGAAGTATATCAGTGCATTAACACTTTTATTTTTACTAATCCTGTTTTCTTGTAATTCCACGAATAAATCAGTTTCAACAACTTCAGGAAGTGAAACTCAAGTGATGTCAAAGAAAATGATTGAAGACGGTTTTACAAATGGAACTATTACAATTTCTAAAAAAGAAGGAGATTGTCCTATAACTATTAAAGTAGTAGGGAAGGATGGTTCGTATTATTTAGATCCAATTAATTTATCCAGTGATTTTCAAAAAGAAGGGAAAAAAGTTTGGTTTAAATATGGTGGTTTAAGGATGATGAACAGATGTGATAAAGCATCTCCAATAAGCATAATCGAAATCCAGAAGCAATAATAAATGAGATAAGCCACTCCCCACAGCGGCTTATCTCTCAAAAAAACTAACTTAACTTACTTAATTTCACTTTCAATAGCCTTAATCCTAGCTTCTAAATTTTCATATTTTTTTAGCTGTTCTTTTAATTGTTTATTATTATTTGATAATTGATCTATCTCGTTTTTTAGCTCTTTTATTGCTTCTACAAAAATAGGGTCGTAATCTCCATAAGCAGTTTGGTAAAAACCGAGCGCATCTTTGGTGACCTTTTCAGGAAAAACTTGCATTAATTCTTGTGCGATAAAGCCGTATTGAATTTCTGTTGGCCTATTTATTCCTGTTTTAGTATCGTTCCATAAATAGGTGACTCCATTCATTTTTATGATTTTATCTAAAGCT
>JASFZG010000108.1:0-3739 GCA_046055745.1 Flavobacteriaceae bacterium
GATTGATTGAAATATATCTTTAATAATTTCGTACTCTTCGATACAGCTTCCTACGTCAGCCACTCAGAGTGCTAAATTCAGAGGTCACTGAGTGATTGCATTTTCAGCAATCGTATCGAAGTGACAAAATCAAAAATCTCCAAATGGAATTTAAATTCAAACAATTTACCGTTCAACAAGATCAATGTGCTATGAAAATTGGCACCGATGGTGTTCTTTTAGGTGCTTGGGTTTCTTTAGAAAACAATCCTGAAAACATTTTAGATATTGGAGCCGGAACTGGAATTTTAGCATTACAATTAGCACAACGTAGCCTTGCCGAAACTATAGAAGCTATTGAAATTGACGACGATGCTTTTGAGCAATGTGTCGAAAATTTTGAAGCCTCTCCCTGGGGAGATCGATTATTTTGTTTTCACGCTTCAGCTCAAGAATATGCTGATGAAATTGAAGCAGAATTCGATTTAATAATTACTAATCCCCCGTTCTATTCAGATGATTATAAAACGGAAAGCGAATCTAGAAACCAAGCTCGTTTTACAGATTCACTTCCTTTTAAAGATTTGGCTATCATGGCGTTTCAGTTTCTTTCAGAAAAAGGGATTTTTGCCTTAATTCTTCCTAGAAAAGAAGAAAATAATTTTATTGCCTTGGCTTCAGAAGTTGGATTATTTCCGAAGCGAATTT
This sequence comes from Flavobacteriaceae bacterium, assembly GCA_046055745.1. Lineage (GTDB taxonomy): Bacteria > Bacteroidota > Bacteroidia > Flavobacteriales > Flavobacteriaceae > Marifrigoribacter. Next base: position 688 of record JASFZG010000108.1, read on the forward strand.
GCAGAGTTAAAGGAAACACTACTTCCGAAGTAAAAAGAAGTTTACTGGAATTTTCATTTCAAGAAACAGTAACAATTTTTGAAGAACTTACCATCGAAATCTCAAGGCACAACTACACAAAAGAATACCAAGATTTGGTGAAGGATTTTTACTTGAAAATGTAGGTGTTCGAGTTTCGATTTTTTACATTTGTAATCTAAAATAAACTTTTATGAAACCAGATTTATTTGAAGCTCCCGATTATTATAATCTTGACGATTTATTAACCGATGAACATAAATTAATACGTGATGCTGCCCGCGAATGGGTGAAGCGTGACGTTTCTCCAATTATTGAAGAGTACGCTCAAAAAGCAGAATTTCCACATCAAATTGTAAAAGGTTTGGCAGAAATTGGGGCTTTTGGACCTTATATCCCGATGGAATATGGCGGTGCTGGATTAGATCAAATTTCGTATGGTTTAATTATGCAAGAAATTGAACGTGGTGATAGCGGTGTTCGTAGTACGGCTTCTGTACAGTCTTCTTTAGTGATGTATCCTATTTGGAAATACGGTAACGAAGAACAACGAAAAAAATACTTACCAAAATTAGCTTCAGGAGAACATATTGGATGTTTTGGTTTAACCGAACCTGATCACGGATCAAATCCTGGCGGAATGGTAACCAATTTTAAAGACATGGGCGATCATTACCTTTTAAATGGTGCTAAAATGTGGATTAGTAATGCGCCTTTTGCAGATATCGCTGTAGTTTGGGCAAAGGACGAATCTGGAAGAATTCACGGTTTGATTGTAGAACGCGGAATGGAAGGCTTTACAACTCCTGAAACTCATAACAAATGGTCACTTCGTGCTTCGGCAACAGGCGAATTGATTTTTGATAATGTAAAAGTTCCTAAAGAAAATATATTACCTAACAAATCTGGTTTAGGTGCACCACTTGGTTGTTTAGATTCTGCTCGCTTCGGAATTGCTTGGGGAGCGATTGGAGCGGCAATGGACTGTTACGATACAGCTTTACGCTATAGTAAGGAGCGTATTCAGTTTGGAAAACCCATTGGGCAATTTCAATTACAACAGAAAAAATTAGCCGAAATGATTACCGAAATTACCAAAGCACAGTTGTTAACTTGGCGTTTGGGAGTTCTTAGAAATGAAGATAGAGCGACCTCAGCTCAAATATCTATGGCAAAACGTAACAATGTAGATATGGCAATTACTATTGCTCGAGAAGCTAGACAAATGTTAGGTGGAATGGGAATTACAGGCGAATATTCTATTATGCGTCATTCTATGAACCTTGAAAGTGTAATTACTTATGAAGGAACTCACGATATTCATTTACTAATTACAGGTATGGATGTTACTGGTTTGAATGCTTTTAAATAATATTTAAAAATATTTTATTTTAGACCTGCTAGATTTTTAAAATCTAGCAGGTCTTTTTTTTAAAGAGGAATATTCCCATGTTTGCGTTTAGGTCGATCTACCTCTTTTCCTTCTAACATCTGGAAAACTTTTATCAATTTTCTTCGAGTGCTTTTTGGAAGTATCACCTCATCAATAAATCCACGTTGTGCTGCTCGATACGGATTGGCAAATTTCTCTGCATAATCGGCTTCTTTTTCTTTTAATTTTTCTTCTGGATTTTCAGCAGAAAGTATTTCTTTTCTGAAGATAATTTCTGCAGCTCCCTTGGCTCCCATTACGGCAATTTCGGCAGTTGGCCAAGCAAAGTTAAAGTCGGCTCCAATGTGTTTGGAGTTCATCACATCATAAGCTCCACCATACGCTTTTCTAGTAATCAAAGTTACTTTTGGCACGGTAGCTTCACTTAAAGCATATAATAATTTGGCTCCGTTGGTGATGATTGCATTCCATTCTTGATCGGTTCCTGGTAAAAATCCTGGCACATCTACCAACACCAATAATGGAATATTAAAACTATCGCAAAAACGAGTAAATCTTGCTGCCTTTACCGAACTATCAACATCTAAACAGCCTGCCAAAAACATAGGTTGATTGGCAACAATACCAATACTTCTTCCTACTAATCTTGCAAAACCTACAATGATGTTTTCAGCAAAATCTTTATGAATTTCAAAAAAGGAATCTTCGTCAATAAGTCCATTAATTACCTCGTGCATATCGTAAGGTTTTGTGGTGCTTTCTGGAATGATATCACTGAGTTGCTCCCTTAACTCATCGGTTAAAGTGTAGGGCAGTTTTTTAGCTTTTTCCTTATTGTTCTGTGGAAAATAACTGAGTAATTGCTTTACATCTTCCAAACACATAATGTCATTAGCCGAAGTTACGTGAGTTACTCCAGACTTGGTAGAATGTGTACTAGCTCCTCCTAATTCTTCCGCAGTTACAATTTCGTTAGTAACGGTTTTTACCACATTAGGTCCGGTGACAAACATATAACTGGTGTCTTCTACCATTAAAGTGAAATCGGTAATCGCGGGTGAATAAACCGCACCACCGGCACAAGGCCCCATAATGGCTGAAAGCTGAGGTATTACTCCTGAAGCTTGTACGTTGCGATGAAAAATATCTGCATATCCTCCCAATGACCGAACTCCATCTTGAATTCTCGCTCCACCTGAATCGTTTAATCCAATAATAGGAGCTCCTACTTTAACAGCTAAGTCCATTATTTTACAAATTTTTTCTGCGTGAGTTTCAGATAAAGCACCTCCAAAAACAGTAAAATCTTGTGCAAAAACATAGACCAATCTTCCGCTGATAGTTCCGTAACCTGTTACCACTCCATCGCCGTAGAATAGTTGTTTGTCCATTCCAAAGTCAGTGGTTCTATGGGTTACTAGAATTCCTGTTTCTTCAAACGAACCTTCATCTAATAAATATTCAACTCGTTCGCGTGCTGTTAATTTTTTCTTTGCGTGTTGTTTTTCTATTCGCACTTCACCGCCACCTAAATGAGCCAAAGCAATTTTTTCGTTTAAATTTTTTATATTTTTATCCATAGCTTATTACTTTGAAATGCGAAGTAGTTTTTTGTCTTCTAAATATTTTTTCACAGCAATC
>JASFZG010000109.1:0-8076 GCA_046055745.1 Flavobacteriaceae bacterium
GGAATGCCAATTATTAGCGCAATTAATAAGCTTGCTACCAAAACAATGGATGCCCATTTAATGATTGTAGATCCAGATCGTTATATTAAAACTTTTGCAAAACTTGGTGTTGATTACCTAACGGTACATTATGAGGCTTGCACACATCTACATCGTACGCTACAAGCAATTAAAGCGGAAGGAATGAAAGCTGGTGTTGCCTTAAATCCACATACTAATATTTCGGTTTTAGAAGACACCATTCAAGACATCGATTTGGTATTAATTATGAGTGTGAATCCAGGTTTTGGAGGTCAAAGCTTTATAGAGAACACTTATTCTAAAGTTGAAAAACTAAAGAAACTTATCACTCAAAAAAACGCCTCAACTCTTATTCAAATTGATGGAGGTGTTACTAATAAAAACGCCAAGCAATTAGCAAATGCAGGTGCAGATGTTTTAGTTGCTGGTAGTTATATTTTTCGTTCAGAAAACCCTACTGAAACGATAAAAGACATGAATGAGCTTTTAAAGTAAAATATTACTTTTATAAAATATCAATACCCAACAAAATTAAAATTCAACATTGTTTTTGTGTGGCCATAAAGATTTGGAAACATGGATTTAAACTCTTGAGGTGATTCTATAAAGTATTCTGCTATCACTGCCATAAACTCATATTGATCGGTGAATGCATAATCTCTAAAGTATCGTGTGGTGATTAATTTATCTTTTAAATTAGGTTTTGTAAGTTGTACTAATATTTTTCGGAAGTATTTTTCAAAACGATCGGAATCTCCATCGTTTCTTAGTTTTGCTTCCAATTGCATCGCATGCATAAACTCATGAATTCCTAAATTCCTGTTATCGTTTTCAATTTGATAACCAATTTCAAAATCTTTCCAAGAAAGTGCCAATGCTTTTACTTTTGGATTAAATTCTCCTTTATGGTACGCATTATTAATATTGCTATAAAACTCTTTTGGATAGACAATTATATATTCAATTAATGCAAAATTGTAATTTTTTCTTCCGAAACTCAACATACATGCTATCGCCGAAATTAAAACTTTCATTCGTTCAGTAACTTGTATATTATCTCTTCCAATAAATTCTTTTTCAGAAATAAAAGAAACCAATCGATGTTGAAATTGTAGCTGATGTTTTTTGGAAAGTGAATTATAAAACGGAAACTCCCTCTTTAAAATTTTTAATTGAGATGGAGAAACTTTTTTAAAAATGAAATAATTTCTAAATAATGGCTTATTGAATTTATTTCCATAAAACGTCTCAAACAAACGAAATAAAAATATTGAAAAACCTATTAAAATAACTAAATAACCATAGGGGGCTAACCAGTTGTAATTGTTATAGGTTTGAAGAAGTAGTGTCAAATTATAAGTTTGGGGATTGTTATTTAATTAGAACGCAAATTTATTAGGTTTTGTTGTTTTAGACACTAAATCAAAAAATAGGCCTCACAGGTTTTAAAAACTTGTGAGGCCTATTGAATATTTTTTTTTCAACCTAACTCCTATTCAAAATACTTAAAATATACCAAAACAATAACATCAATGAAGCAAACAACCCTAAAGAAGCTGCAACATATTGGTCTTCGCTATACCGATGTACCATATTTGAAGTTTGGTATAAAATAGATCCTGATGCTAAAACAATCATTCCAACACTAAACCAAAGTCCTAAGTTAAAACCAAATAAAGTTCCTGCAATGATTAATCCCATTGCTACAAAAAACCCAATGGCTAACATAGATTTTAAAAAGGAAAAATCTTTTTTAGTCAATAAAACAACTGCTGAAAGCCCTGAAAACAAAGACAAAGTTAAAATTGCCGCTTGGTTTAATATTTCCATTCCACCATCTTCTGCCATGACCATAGCAATGAAAATAAGTGGGATAAATATAAAAGCTTCAGCAACTACATAAAGTAATAATGCCAAATATTGTTTGTTTCTGTCGTGAGAAGAGAGTGCCATTTTCTCAGCATAATTAGTCACTAACATAAATCCTCCTAACATTAACAACCAAGTCCAACCTTGAGTTAAAGAAAGAGCAAACTCTAATAGTGGCGGAATCTGAAAGAAAATAGTTTCAACTACAATAAACAATAACACCGCTAAGGCTAAATGTGTATAGGTCTTTTATAAAAAGTTGCTTGTGCTTCAGTTGTAGCATTACTAACTATAAGCGGTTGATCTATTTGTTGAAATTCTTCCATAATGATATTTTGTTTATTTTTTAAATATACGATTATTCTATTTTTATTTTTTAGAGCTATCCCCTCTAAAATGTTGAGAGTTGCTTTTAAATAACACATTAAAAGTGGTTAAACTACCGTAGCAACGTGTGATGTATTGTTGTATGTCTACTTTTTCTTGATCATCTAAATTTTTACTAGAATTTATTTTTTGTTCCATTACTCGCAGACGATCACGAAGCATTACTATTTTATGAAAAAAGGTATTAATAGGTATTTCCTTGTTTGATAAACTAGAATCTTTGGGTTCCAAAACCATCGTTCCACCTCTGTATTTATCAGCTATAGGAACAATTTCACTTACATCACTCCATTTTTTTAAAAGTTCTCTAAGACTGTCTTCTACTTCAGAAAAACTTACGGTGTCTACTTCATCTTTTACAGCATCAATTACTTCAAAATCATCGTTAACGGGAATTGTTTCCAATCCGTTTTCTAAAAAAGTTACCCAATATAAATCGGATGTAACATTGGTAACTACTCCTTTTCCGTATTCAGAATGATTGACTCTTGAACCGATTCCTAAGATGTTTTCCATAATAAATTGTGTTTTTTTGAAATTTAAAAATACACATTTTAGCTTTCAGAAAGAAGAAAAAAGAAAAAACTAGCTACACTCGTATTGAGCATCAATTTGTTGTGAAACAGGTGGAGGTGACAAAAACGGAATTCCCAAACCTAAACCTCTTAAGATGAACAACAAACCCATAATTACTACAATTACTGGAATGGCTTTGGTGATATACCTTCGTATTTTTCCTGTTAGAAAATTTCCGAAGTAAATCGCTGTGGTCATTAACGGTATGGTTCCTATTCCAAAAACAGCCATATACAGGCTTCCTTGCCAAGCATCGCCTGTTGCTAAAGCTCCAAACAAAGCCATATATACCAAGCCACAAGGTAGAAACCCATTTAAAAAACCAATGGTAAAAAAGGTGTCTGGAGTTTTCTTTTTAAGCTCTTTTCCTAAGGCTGATTTCACTTTAGAAATGATTCTATACAAGGGTTTTGAAAAATTATATTTATTAAATGTTTTAATCGGAATTAAGACAACAACAATCATTAATACTCCAATAACAATAGATAATTGCTGCTGAAGATCAAACAGGTAAAAACTTTTTCCTAACAATCCAAAAAGTAACCCTATTAAACTATAAGTGACTATTCTTCCTAAATGATATAAGAAAATCTGACTTATTTTTCTGAAGCTATTAGAACGGTCTACAGGCAACATAAATGCAATGGGACCACACATACCAATACAGTGAAAACTTCCTAAAAGACCAAAAAGTAAGGCCGAAAATAACATTAGTACGTGGTTTTGTCTTTGTATAAATAGTGAACTCCTTCGTAGGTCCAATCTACTTTTATGTCCCAACGACCTTCTAACAAACGATTGTCAGGTATGAGCAATTTATTACTAGATAGGACTATTGGAAAGTCAAAATCTAGTTTTTTGTTAGAAGGTCTGTAAAAGGACACATTTCCTTTGATATGTTTATAATCTAAGTTTTTTGGAAAAGTAACTGTGATTCCCTCTTTACTATTTCTAATTGAAATATTTTCAGAAAGTGAAAGCGCATTTTGTTCTGCGTCTATTTCTTCTTGGTAAACAAGCTCTTGTTTGTAGTAATCCTCGGTTACTAAATCATGGTTGTAATTTTTATCTGTCATCATGGTGACCACCATAAACATAATAAAGCCAATAAAGACTATAAATCCAATTACTATTCCTGTACCCCAGTTTATTTTCATATCCATTCCCCGTGAAAACGGGGATCTTATTAATTTAACTTAATCATTTTGTTGCTTCGATACGATTTTCTAGGAAAAATCACTCAGCAACCTTTCTATTAACATTTAAAACCTTGCAGAAACATATTATTATCGATAACTCCGAGGTCCTAAAAAGGAAGTAGAAGTAGTTTCAATTAAATTATCGCCACTATAAACTCCTATATTTATTCGTTCTTTATCGTCATTTAAAAGGTTTGCTTTAATTTCAATGAATAAAGTCCCTTCAGAATACCCTTGTGCTGGAACTACAAATTCATCGTGACTTACTAATTTGATAGTTCCTTCGTGAGAAACTAATTCAAATCGAACATTCTCAATATCTTCTGAAGTTTTGTTAACCAATTTAAAGGTGTAAACATTACTAATAATATTATTTTCCTTATGCTCAAATAATTGTCCTGGAAGCCTTAAAATATTTGCTTCTACACTATTTCTTAAAAACAACATACCAACCAAAACACCAGTTAAAATAAATAATACGGCAGCATATCCTTTTAAACGAGGTGTAAATGAGAACTTTTCTTTTTTCTCAATATTATCTTCACTGGTATAACTAATTAATCCTTTTGGAAGGTTTACACTTTCCATAATACTATCACAAGCATCTATACAGGCAGTACAATTAATACATTCTAATTGGGTACCGTTTCTAATGTCAATACCTGTAGGGCAAACTTTTACACAAAGTGAACAATCTACACAATCTCCTTTTCCTACTTCTTCTCTATTCTCTCCTTTTTTAATTCGTGCTCTTCCTTCTTCTCTTTCTCCACGTTTATGATCGTAAGCAACAATTATCGATTTATTATCTAATAAAACCCCTTGTAATCTTCCGTAAGGACAAGCAATAATACACACCTGTTCTCTAAACCAAGCAAATATAAAATAGAAAATTCCTGTAAATATCAATAAGGAAATTAAGGTACTAATATGGTTTTGTGGTCCGTCTGTAATTTCTTGAATTAGTCGATCACCACCAATTAAATAGGCTAAAAACACATTGGCTATTAAAAATGAGATGATAAAGAAAATCACCCATTTAGTAATACGTTTTCTAATTTTTTCAGCATTCCATTCTTGATTAGCAAGCTTCATTTGTTTCCCTCGATCTCCTTCAATCCAATATTCTATTCTTCTAAAAACCATTTCTAGGAAAATAGTTTGAGGACACATCCAACCACAGAATATTCTTCCGAAGGCTACGGTAAACAAAACAATGAAAACCACACCAATAATCATCATTATCACAAAAATGTGGAAATCTTGTGGCCAAAATGGAAATCCGAAAATGCTAAACCTCCTTTCAAGGACATTGAACATCATAAATTGGTTTCCATTAATTTTTAGAAATGGAGAAACCAATAAGGTTACAAGTAAAAAATAACTTACCCATTTTCTGTATTGATAGAATTTTCCTTTAGGCATTTTAGGAAAAACCCAAGCTCTTTTCCCTTCTTCATCAATAGTACCTATAGTGTCTCTAAACTTTTCGTGATCTTCTTTTTCCAAAATTTTTGTTTTTATACTGAAATTTATTTCAATTAAAATAATCTTGTTATTAGAATACAAAACCCCATACTTAGATTAGTATGGGTATTTTGTAAAGGGTCTAAAATCCCCTAGTAATTTTATTTTAAAAGCAGATTACTCTTCTACCCAAACATCTCCTTCGGCTGCTTTTGGAGCAGCTGGAGTTGTACCTTGAAAACCTAAAACATAACTTGCAACTTGTGCAATTTCTGAAGGTTTTAAGTCGTTTTTCCAAGAAACCATTCCTTTTCCAGGACGTCCTCCTTCTGTAATTGTGGTAAAAACATTTTTGATACCGCCGCCCATAATCCAATTTTCATCGGTTAGATTAGGGCCTATTCCACCACCACCATCAGCTTTATGACAAACGGCACAGTTAGTTGTAAAAATGGTTTTACCTGCTTCTAAATCGGAAGCTTCAGTTAATAACGCTACTGAAGAAGCATCAATCATTTCAGGATTATTTTTCTTAAATTCAGCAATATCTAATTCTGCTTGAGCTACTTCTTTTTCATATTCAACAACAATACTGTCACCATCTAATATTTCGAATCTTGTCCAATAAACAACTGCAAAAATGATAGTTGCATAAAACATATAAACCCACCAAGGTGGTAATGTGTTATCAAGCTCTTTTATCCCATCATAATTGTGATCTAAAATAATTTCTCCTTCTTCCTCCATAGATTTAGAACCTAATAGTTTGGTATAAAGCTTTCCAAAATAACTATCATCTTCAAAGGCTTCAAAACGTTCTTGAGCTTCTTCATTTAATGAATTAAATACTCTAGATTTTAATGCTCCTACTACTATTTCAATAAAAATAGCAAGGATCACTAATCCCCAAAAAATGGTTTGAACCATTGGGTATTTTTCAAAGGCAAGTTGATCATCTGTACCAGCTATTACCTCAAACAGAAAGAAGGCAATGATGGCAAAAAATAATACTCTTAAAAATGGAATTAATAATTTCATAATGATGTGTTGTTTATATCGTTATCTAAATCTAATGGAATGTTACTTACTTCTTCAATATGTTCTTTTTTAGCGGTAAAAACCCACCAAAAAAGCACCACAAAAAAGACAAAAAATATCAAAAGTGAGATGAGTGGATAAATTCCTACTCCATCTATGTTTTCTAAGTTTCCTTTTATAAATCGTAACATAACTATTCTTCAGTTTTTACTTTAATATCAGTTCCTAAACGTTGTAAATAAGCAATCAACGAAACAATTTCTCTATCACGCATTTCTACAAATTCTTCTCCTGCTGCTGCTGCTGCTGCTTTATCTGCCTCATATGATGCTGCAAAATCTGGATCTGCATAAAGGTTCTTTTCGATTGCTGCACTTTGTTCTGCCATAGAAACTTCGGCATTTGCAACTTCTTCTTCTGTATAAGGTACACCAAGAGTTACCATTGCATTCATCTTAGCAGTAATATTTGAACGATCGTGTTTATTTTTAATCATCCATTTATACGATGGCATAATTGATCCATCTGAAATCGCTTGCGGATCGTACATATGATTAAAATGCCAACTATCTGAATATTTACTACCTATTCTATGTAAATCTGGACCCGTACGTTTTGATCCCCAAAGAAATGGATGATCATACACATATTCTCCCGCTTTTGAATATTCTCCATAACGAGCTACTTCAGATCTAAAAGGTCTAATCATTTGTGAGTGACAACCCACACAACCTTCTCTAATATATAAATCACGCCCTTCTAATTCTAAAGGTGTATATGGTTTTACACTCGAAATTTGAGGAATATAATCATCTACCATTAAAGATGGAACTATCTGTACTAAACCACCAATTAAAATAGCAACTGTAGCATAAATTGTTAATCTTACTGGTCTTCTTTCTAACCAAGTATGCCATCCTTCACCACTTGTTCTTTTTGCAGTAACTTTTTCAAGAGCAGGTGCTTCAGCTAGTTCATCTTCAACTTTACTACCTTGTTTGATAGTCATTATTATATTGTAAACTAAAATTAACATACCTGTTAAGAACATCGTACCACCAATAGCACGCATCCAATACATTGGCATAATTTGAGTTACTGTTTCCAAGAAGTTACCATATACTAAGTTTCCGTCTGGTCTAAATTGTTTCCACATAGAAGCTTGTACAAAACCTGCAACATACATTGGTAAGGCGTACATTATAATACCTAAAGTCCCAATCCAAAAATGGAAGTTGGCTAATTTTAATGACCATAGTTTGGTTTTAAACATTCTAGGCACCAACCAATAAATCATACCAAAGGTTAAAAATCCGTTCCAAGCTAATGCTCCAACGTGAACGTGAGCAATAATCCAGTCACTGTAGTGAGCAATTGCATTTACATTTTTAAGCGCCAACATAGGCCCTTCAAAAGTTGCCATACCATAACCAGTTACTGCAACCACCATAAATTTAAGTACTGGATCTACCCGAACTTTATCCCAAGCTCCACGCAGGGTTAATAATCCATTAATCAT
>JASFZG010000110.1:0-11523 GCA_046055745.1 Flavobacteriaceae bacterium
ATTGAAGATCCTTTACCAGGAATAGAAATTGAAGGCGGGCCAATTGAAGTATTATTACCATTAGAAACTGATGATACAACATTTACAGGTACCTATGCAATCACTCAAGAGGATATTGATAATGGAGAGGTTATTAATCAGGCTTTTGTAACTGGAGAGGATGAAGATGGAAATGAAATAGCTATAGATGAATCTGATGATCCAAATGATCCTGCAAATATTGATCATAACGATGATGGAGAACCAGATGATCCTACTGTTACTGTTATTCCAAATGTACTTGGAGCATCATTCGAAATATTCAATGGAATAACACCTAATAATGATGGACTTAATGATTTCTTTTGGATACAAGGTATTTCGGATTATCCAAATAATAATGTTAAGATATTCAATAGATGGGGTGTTTTAATTTGGGAAACTAACGGGTATGATGAAGGTAATAATGTCTTTAGAGGAGATTCTGATGCTAGAGCCACCGTCGAAGGAGATAGAGAAGTTCCTACAGGTACTTATTTTTACATAATCACTTTCCCAGGAAATAACCCAGGAAATGATAATTATTCAGGATACTTATATATTAATAGATAGAAATTCAAAAAAAAACTAAGAGTTAATATCCTCTTAGGAAATAAAAATACTTAACATGAAAAACAGTTATTTAGCAATCGCACTTTTGATTTTACTAGGTTCCTATACAGGTCAAGCACAGCAGGACCCACAATATACACAGTATATGTATAATACTCAAGTGGTTAATCCGGCTTATGCAGGGTCTAGGGATGTATTGAGTTTTGGACTTTTATACCGAACTCAATGGGTGAATTTAGATGGAGCACCAAAAACAGTAACATTAACTGCAGATACACCAATTGGAAACAATATGGGATTAGGCTTAACATTTGTTAGAGATGAAATTGGACCAGCTAAGGAATCAAATATTACTGTAGATTTTTCTTATAGTGTGAATACTTCAGAGACATCACAACTTTCTTTTGGTTTAAAAGCAGGTATGGATATTCTAGATGTAGATTTTACAGAATTAAATTTACCTGGAGGAGTTATTCCTGACGATCCAAATTTTCAAAACCCTGTAGATAATAAAGTGGATCCTCAAATTGGAGCTGGTGTTTATTTTAATACTGAAAAATTTTATGCAGGATTGTCAGTTCCAAATTTTTTAACAACAAAACATTTTGATACATCTTCAATTAATGACCCTAACATAGATGTAACAACAGCGGCAGAAAGAATGCATTATTTCTTAATAGCTGGTTATGTATTTGATCTAAGCGAAAACTTAAAGTTTAAACCAGCAACTATGTTTAAGGTAGTGGGAGGATCTCCTTTACAAGCCGATGTTTCAGCAAATTTTTTAATTAGAGAAAAATTAACACTTGGAGTAGCTTATCGTTGGAGTGCTGCATTGAGTGCTATGGCAGGATTTCAAATTACAGACCAAATATTTATGGGTTTTGGGTATGATTTTGAAACAACAGATTTGTCATCTTATAATGGAGGATCATACGAATTTATGATTCGTTTTGATGTATTTAATAAACCAGAAAGAGTATTAACACCAAGATTCTTCTAATATACCAGATATGAAAGTATTTTTAAAAAACGCATCCCTGCTACTTATTATATTACTTTATACAAGTATTTCTATTGCACAAAAAAAACAGATTACAAAAGCAAACAAAGAGTTTGATAAGTTTTCTTATATAGATGCAAGAGAGATATATTTAAAAGTAGTTGAAGATGGATATAAATCTGCTGAGATTTATGAAAAATTAGGGGATACATATTATTATAATAGTGAGTATAAAAATGCATCAAAATGGTATTCTCGTTTAGTAAATGAGTTTCCAAATGAGGTAGAAACCGAGTATTATTATAGAGCTGCACAATCTTTAAAAAGTGTTGGTAAATATGAGGAATCTGATGCAATGATGATTTTATATACAGAAAATAATGGGGATAAACTTATTGCTGAAAACTTTAATGAAAACCCAAATTATTTAGAAAGTATTGCTGATGGGGCAAGAGCTTTTGTGATAGATAAAGTTACTGTAAACTCAGAATATTCAGATTTTGGGCCTTCATTTTATATGAATAAAATTGTATTTGCGTCTAATTCAAAAGAAACAGAAGGTACAAAAACTCAAAGTTGGAACGGATTACCATTTTTAGATTTGTTTGAAGCAGATATGGATGAGTTTGGAAATCTTTCAAACGTTGTAGAACTAAATGGTGATGTAAATACAAAATACAATGAGTCTTCCACAGCATTTACTAAAGATGGAAAGACTATGTATTTTACAAGAAATAACTATTTAGAAGGAAAAAAGGGGAGAGATAAAAACAAAACAATTCGCCTTAAACTTTATAAAGCAACCAAAAGTGGAGATACTTTTTGGGGTAATATTGAAGAACTTCCATTTAGTAGTAAAGAATATTCTGTTGCACATCCTACTTTAAGTATTGATGAAAAACGATTGTATTTTGCCTCTGATATGGAAGGTACTTTAGGGATGTCAGACCTTTGGTATGTAGATGTATTAGAGAATAACACCTATGGAGTCCCAGTTAATTTAGGCCCTAAAATTAACACAGAAGAAAGAGAGTCTTTTCCATTTATTAGTGATAAAAATAAATTATATTTCTCTTCTAATGGAAGAACAGGGCTAGGAGGTCTTGATGTATATGTAGTGTCATTAAATGAAAAAGGAGGAGTAAATGGAGAAATTACAAACCTTGGAGAGCCAACTAATAGCTCTAATGATGATTTTGGATTTATTATTAATGAAGAAAAAAGAATAGGTTATATTTCGTCAAATAGAGGTGGAGATAACGGATCTGTGGATGATGATATATACCTAATAAAAGAGAATTGTATAATTACAGCATCTGGATTAATTACAGATGTAGAAACGGGTGAGTTAATACCTGGTGCTGAAGTGTTGTTATTAGATGAAAACAATAAGTTGATCAAGTCAATGACAGTAGGTTCAAATGCAAAATATAATTTTGAAACCGATTGTGATACCGAATATACAGTAAGAGCAATAAAGAAAGATTTTATTCCTAATGAAAAAAGAATCAAAACTCCTATCGAAACAGGAAGTATAGATGTTCCAATACAATTGAAACGAATTGGTTGTCCACCTAATGATTTAGGATGTAAATTAACACTTCAACCAATATATTTTGATTTCGATCGATTTAATATCCGTAAAGATGCAGCAATTGAGTTAGCAAAGATCCTTACTGCTATGGATCAATATAAAGAGTTAATTATTCATATCGAATCGCATACCGATTCACGTGGTGATGACTTATACAATGAAATTTTATCTGAAAAACGTGCGCAATCAACCCTTAATTGGTTAGTGGATCACGGAATTGACCGTAGCAGATTAAGTGCAAAAGGATATGGGGAAAAACAACATATTAACGAATGTTCTAACGGAGTTAAATGTACTGAAGAAGAACATCAACTTAACAGACGTTCTATGTTTTTAATTCAAAACTAAAAATTAACTAACCAATTTTAGTTTCAAAAGCGTTTAATGTATTTATTAAACGCTTTTTTTATGTCCCTTTTTGTACTTTTGGGAAAATTCAAATTAAAACAATGATCGAAGAACAAGTAATACTTGTAAATGAAAAAGATGAGCAAATAGGCTTGATGCCAAAACAAGAAGCACATGAAAAAGCTGTTTTGCATAGGGCGTTTTCGGTATTTGTTTTTAATGATAAAAAGGAGTTGATGCTTCAACAAAGAGCTCTTGAAAAATATCATTCACCGGGTTTATGGACCAATACTTGTTGTAGTCACCAAAGAGATGGAGAAAGTAATATAGCTGCTGGAAAAAGAAGACTTGAAGAAGAAATGGGATTTGTAACAACGCTTTCAGAAACCACTTCTTTTATATACAAAGCTCCTTTTGATAATGGACTTACAGAACATGAATTTGATCATATATTAGTTGGGAAATTTAATGATGAACCCAAAATTAATAAAGATGAAGTTGCTTCTTGGAAATGGATGAGTTTAGAAAAAGTAAAAGAAGATATTAAAAATAAACCTCAAGAATATACAGCTTGGTTTAAAATAATATTCGATAAATTTTATAATCATATATCATTATGAGTATAACCGTATTTAGAAAATCACATTTTAATGCTGCCCATCGCTTATTTCGTAAAGATTGGGATGATGAAAAAAACAACGCTGTTTTTGGAAAATGTAACAACCCTAATTTTCATGGACATAATTATGAACTTGAAATAGGAGTAACAGGAGAGATAGATCAAGAGACAGGGTTTTTAATAGATATTGAAAGGCTGAAGAGAATTATTAAAGAGGAAATAGAAGATTATTTAGATCATAAAAACTTGAACTTAGATATACCTGAGTTTAAAGAATTAAATCCTACCATGGAGAATATTTCAATCTTAATATGGAACAAATTAAGAAAACAACTTGAAAGCCATTTTGAGATTACAGTAAAACTTTTTGAGACGCCAAGAAATTTTGTGATTTATAAAGGGTAATCCAATATTAATAGATAAATTATATGTTAATTGAATAATAAAAATCTTCAATATCCAATAAAATTCAATCCAATTCTAAAAGAAAAGATTTGGGGAGGTAATAAATTAAAACATCTATTTGGGAAACTTTCAGATGGAAATATTGGTGAAAGCTGGGAAATTTCTGGAGTTGAAGATGATGTGTCTGTTGTTTCTAATGGCCCTCTTAAAGGTAAAACACTTACTGAGCTAATAGATGAATTTCAAGAATTATTTGTTGGAGAAAAAGTTTATAAGTCATTTGGAAATACATTTCCATTACTCTTTAAATTTATTGATGCTCATCAAGATCTATCAGTACAATTACATCCTAATGATGAATTAGCAAAACAACGTCATAATTCTTTTGGAAAAACCGAAATGTGGTATATTTTAAATTCAGATGAACCCGGAAAGTTACTATTAGGTTTTAATAAAAAGATGGATGAAACTTTATACAAAAAACATCTATTAAACAATTCACTTTCAGAAATATTACAGTTTGAAAAAGTAAAAAAAGGAGATGCTTTTTTAATAGAAACAGGAACTGTTCACGCAATTGGTGCTGGTGTTGTATTAGCTGAAATTCAGCAAACTTCAGATATTACCTACCGTATTTATGATTATGATAGACCGGGAATTGATGGGAATTTAAGAGAACTTCATACAGATTTGGCATTAGATGCCATAAATTTTAATAGCAATAAAACCCAACTTGATTATATAGAAAAAGAAAACGAACCTACTCATTTATGCAAGACTCCTTATTTTCATACTAACAAGTTAATAGTAAACCAGAACCTTAAAAGAGACCTTTCTTTGATAGATTCCTTTGTAGTATATATGTGTGTTGAAGGAAGTGGAGATATTGTAATTAATGACAAAATAGAATCTATAATTACTGGTGAAACTATATTAATTCCAGCCATTATTAATTCTGTAGAAATTAAAACGAGTTCGGCTTCATTTTTAGAAGTTTATATTCCCTAATAGATTGAAAATGTAGTATTTTTGCAAAAATTATAAATTATTATGGCAAGTATAAAAAATTTAAAAAAGGATATCAATTACGTTTTAGGTGATATTATTGGAGCAGTTAACGTGTGGGAACTTACCAATCCAAAAAAAGACACTAAAGATTCTGAAGCTGTTATCGATGAAGCAATCGAAGTTTTTGATGAATTAATAGTTAAAGTAAACCTTAAAAATGTTGAAAATAGTAAACAACATTTTAAAGAAATTAGTAAAGAATTAGAAGCTCGAGGAAGACAATTAATTGATAAAATTAATGCTTTAAGTTAGTATTATTCTTTTCTAGACTGAATTAAAGACTCTAATGCTTTACCGTATTTAGAGTCTTTTATTTTTGGAGTCAAATTATTATATACTGAATCCAAATAAATAAGTTTCGTGTTATTTACTCTATTTACCATTAAATAAGGAGAAATTTCAAAATCGTTATTACTTAAAGCGAAACTAATAGTTGCTAAGTATTTTTTTGCTAAAATTGATTCTTGTGATTTACTGATTGAAGCAACTAGCGAGTCATTTCCTTTTTGTCTTGCTGAAAAACTTTGCTCAATAAGTTCTAAATTTCTATCTGTATATCGATTTATTATTTTGTTATAAAGCTTGTATTTATCTTGATTTATAGACCCTGAAATTTTAGCATCAACTTCAAAATTATCTAGGCTTGTAGTAATAGTAATCGGACTTGCTTCTGCAAAAAATGCGATACGGTCATCTTGTAAAATCCCGTTTTCAATTTTAAGATGAAGGTAATATAATTCTGGCTCCGTAAGAGTTTCCGAAAAGCTAAATTGTGAAGATCCATTTACAATTACCGAATCAATAGTTATTAATGTTGAATCTTTAATTTTCTGAAGATATATAGTTCCTTTTTTAAGACCTTTCACACTCCCTGTAAGGTCCATTTTAGCTTCATTAGAGCAGCTAATTAATAAAAATAGCACTGCAATAACACTTAGAAGTCTTTTCATTTTTAATTCATTTTTAATGATGCGCAAAGATGTGAAAAAATATTATGAAACTGCGGCTAATTGCATTAAAACGGTACATAAAATTGCTCCAACTGTACCGATAGCATAACCGAAAACAGCCAATAAAACACCAACGGTTGCTAATGAAGGGTGAAAAGCTGAAGCCACAATAGGAGCAGAAGCAGCTCCACCAACATTGGCTTGACTACCTACAGCTAAAAAGAAATAGGGAGCTTTGATTAATTTTGCAATTCCTATGAGTAATAAAGCATGAATTACCATCCAAACTGCACCTACAGCAATAAGTCCGGTGTTTTTGAAAATTAACATCAAATCCATTTTCATTCCAATACTTGCTACTAATATGTATATAAAAACACTTCCGAATTTACTAGCACCTGCACCTTCATAGCTTTTTATTTTAGTAAATGATAATGCAATTCCGATGATAGTTGTAATCGAAATCATCCAGAAAAAAGACGAACCTAAAAAAGTAAACATATTCCTTGTAATTCCTGCAGGGAGGCCAGCTACAAAATCTTTAAAAAATTCACTTAAAAATCCAGCACCAAAATGAGCAAAACTTACAGTTCCAAAAGCAATGGCAACTAATATCATTAAATCTGTTAGGCTTGGGTTACGTTCTACTTTTTTAGAATAGGTTGAAACTTTCTCTTTTAAACTTTCAATAGCTGTAGTATCAGCACCAAGCCATTTGTCAATTTTATCTGATTTTCCAATTCCAATTAATAAAATTGCCATCCAAATATTTGCCACTACAATATCTACAAAGACCATCCCTCCGTATAATTTCTGATTGTAACCATACACTTCTAGCATAGCAGTTTGGTTAGCACCTCCACCAATCCAACTTCCTGCAAGAGTAGATAATCCTCTCCAAACAGCATCTGCTCCTTCACCACCAACGGTTTCGGGAGATATACTGCCAACTATTAATACGGCAATTGGGCCTCCAATAATTATTCCTACAGTTCCTGTAAAAAACATAATTAAAGCTTTTGGCCCTAGATTAAAAACCGCTTTTATATCAATACTTAAAGTCATTAATACTAGAGCAGCAGGTAGTAAATAACGGCTTGACATATAGTATAATTTTGAACTACTTTCAATTCCTTCTCCAGCATCATTTATAGTTGTCCATTCTGGAGAAATTAATCCAGAAGTAGTTAAAAAAGCTGGGATGATATAAGCCATAAATAAGGCTGGAACTATTTTATAAAACCCTTTCCAAAAACCTTCTTTTTTTGAAGAAGTATAAAATATAAAACCTAAACAAACCATTAAAAGGCCAAATACAATGGTGTCATTTGTTATTAGTGGAGTCGTGTCAATTAAAATTTCGGTTGGGTCTTGCATTTGGTAAGTTTTTTTTGCAAAATACAATTTATTCTGAAAGGAATATTGTGGATTGTTGAATTATTAAATAAGGATCATTTGTGAGTAAAGAGATAGCAAAATAGAACTTTAATGTATTATTTATTGTGAAATTTGCACCTTAATAAATAATAATTGTATTAAGGTTATTAAAATATATATATTTGTTTTTAGCTAAAAGAATATCTCTATCAACTCAACGGAAGAAAACAATAATAATGTAAGCCCCAAAACAACGTTACTTACGCTAGTAGCTATTATGGGCTTACTTTTAATAGTTATGATTGTCTTTCCTGAGGAAGGAATTACTTTAGGAAATAAATCTTTAAAATTCCCGACAACTGATGAGTTTTTTAATATAAAGGAAGATAATGAAGTTGTTAAAATAGATAGTGTTTCTTCAGAAATTGAAGAGTTACAAGAACTGGAGTTTAAAAAAGATTCTACCAATAAAATTGTTATTAGTAAACTTGATTCAGTTATACTTAATGCCAAATTAGATTCCATTAGAAAACTTAAAAGAAGTATTCAAGGAAATGAAAATGCCATTAAATCCTTAGTTCGTTTTTTCAATTCATTAGACAAAGCAAAAAAAGAAAAAGTTCGGATTATACATTACGGTGATTCTCAAATTGAATCTGATCGGATTACTTCCTATTTAAGAAACGAATTACAGAAGCAGTTTGGCGGAAATGGAGTTGGCTTATTCCCTGTTATTTCAGTTTCAAAAAAATGGACATTAAATAATGAACATTCTTCAAATTGGGTAAGATATGCTGGCTTCGGAAGAAAAAATCCTTTAATAACACATAATGAATTTGGTGCAATGATGAGCTTATGCAGATTTACACCTATTTTAGAAGAAGAAAATTCAGGAGAAAAAGAAGAAGTCGAAGCTTGGGTGAAAATTAGTAAATCTAAAATGGCATATAGAAAAGTAAAAAGCTTTTCT
Source organism: Flavobacteriaceae bacterium (assembly GCA_046055745.1). Taxonomy (GTDB): domain Bacteria; phylum Bacteroidota; class Bacteroidia; order Flavobacteriales; family Flavobacteriaceae; genus Marifrigoribacter. Next base: position 8,926 of record JASFZG010000110.1, read on the forward strand.
GAATTAAATATCTACCTTAAAAATAGCCTTGAAAATGTTTCATATAATATTGTTACAGGTATTGATACCTTGAAAACAGGAATCATTAAAGCTGAAACTCCTTTTGAGAAAATACAAGTAAAGTTTCCTAAAACCCCTGAAGAAATTATTGTTTCATTTAAAGGAAAAGACAGTCCAGATATTTTAGGAATGTCATTAGAAGGCTATACTGGCGTAGTAATGGACAATATTCCTTTACGGGGATCTTCAGGAACTTTGTTTACAAAACAAGATGCAACATTGTTAAAAGAAATGTATGTTAGTTTAGCTCCCAACTTAATTATTTTAGAATTTGGTGGAAATACAATTCCTTATACCAAAACAAAAAGACAAGCTTCAGATTATGGAAATTGGTTCAAACAACAAATTAGATTTATTAAAAAATTAAACCCGGATGTGCCAATTTTGGTGATTGGTCCTTCAGATATGTCTTATAAAAATAAAACTGAATTTGAAACCTACTTATTTTTAGAAGACATTCGTGATGCTTTAAAAGATGCAACATTAAATTCAGATTGTTTATTTTGGGATATGTACGAATCTATGGGTGGAAAAAACTCAATGCCATCATGGGTAAATGCTGATCCGGCACTTGCGAATGCTGATTATATACATTTTAGCTCTAAAGGTTCTGTGAAAATTGCTGAATTATTTTATAAAGAATTAATGAATCTATATGAAGCAAATAAGTCTATTGATAAAGTTATAAATAAAATTAAGAATGACAGTATTGAAAAATAAACCACTATTCTTATTAATTTTTATGACTTCTTTCTTTCTTAAAGGTCAACACTCTTTAGAATCAGATTCTTTAATTGATTTTGTAGATTTTAATGAAAATTACATTCATTTTTATAATGATGAATCCAATTTAGATGCTTTCTATTCAAAATTAGAGTCCTTATTAAAATATAAAAAAGGAAAAGTGAAAATTCTTCAAATTGGAGGCTCTCATATTCAAGCAGAAATCTGGCCAGATCAAATTCGGAAGAACTTTTTGGAAATTTCAGATTCTATAAATGGAGGAAGAGGTTTTGTGTTTCCTTTTAAAATGGCAAAGACTTGGAATCCTAAAAACCATCAGATTAAATATACGGGAGAGTGGAAAGCACAACGAAATTCATTATTGAAGCACCATGCAATATGGGGAGTTTCAGGAATTACAGTTTCAACTAAAGATACGTTAACCTCGCTTTCAATTGGCTATAAACACGATTCATTAACCAATTATGCATTCAATAAAATAAAAATATTTCACGAAATTAGTGACACTAGTTTTGAAGTTGATTTGGTTTCTGATAATCCTTTAGAAAAAAGGGTAAATACAGAGCTTGGCTATACAGAATTCAGATTAAAAAATGAAACCGACACACTTTCCATAGAAGTTAAGAAGACGAAATCAAAGCAGAATCATTTTACTTTATATGGACTTAGTCTTGAAAATGACCAACCAGGAATTGTTTACACATCACTTGGCGTTAATGGTGCAAAAACAAGTAGTTTTTTAAGAAATGAACATTTTATAAGGCAGTTAGAAACTATAAAACCCGACTTAGTAATCTTCTGTTTAGGGATAAATGATGCCTATAATCCAAATTTTTGTGATACTTGTTATGAAGAAAATTATGATGAGTTGGTGAGTTGGTTTCAAGCTGTAAATCCTAATACTAATTTCCTTTTTGTTACGAATAACGACAGTTATTATAAACGTAAATATGTAAATAAAAACGTGTTAAAAGCACGGGAGGTAATGATAAATTTGGCTAAAAAACACCAAGCTGGAATGTGGGATTTATTTAATGTAATGGGAGGAATAGATTCGATTTTAAAATGGAAAGAAAAAGGATATGCCAAAGAAGATAAACTGCATTTTACCAACAAAGGTTATCAACTAATAGGTGATTTAATGTTTGTTGCATTGATGAAAGATTTTACTAATTATCAAAATAAGAATAATTAATTGAGTACTGCATTAAACATACTCACTGGGATAACCAACCTTTTTAGCTGGGAGAATATCAAGCATATTTTCACTTATAATGAAGGGGAGCCTATGATTTTCACCCAATTTTTCTTTTGGGGTTTCTTTGCGATTGTATTGTTTTTTTATTCATTTATTAATAAGAAAAGAGGGCTTAGAAATGCCTATTTGTTTTTGGTTAGTCTTTTCTTTTATTATAAAACCAGTGGTCTATTTATAAGTATATTACTGTTTTCTACGGTTTCAGATTTTATAATTGGTCAGTTAATTTATAGGGCTAATAAAAAGAATATAAAACAGTTGTTTGTTGCTGCGAGTGTAATTATCAACCTTTTTGTTTTAGGATATTTTAAATATGCTTATTTCTTTACAGAATCTTTCAATGAGTTTTTTCATACTAATTATGAGATGTTCAATCATTTTGCACAATGGACAAATGATACTATTGGTAGTCACTTTGAAGTCAATAAAATATTACTTCCTGTAGGTATTTCGTTTTATACATTTCAGACCATTAGTTATTCGGTAGATGTGTATCGAGGTCATGTAAAACCAGTTCGGAATATTTTAGATTTCGG
>JASFZG010000111.1:0-3556 GCA_046055745.1 Flavobacteriaceae bacterium
GGAGATGGTGACGGAAACGGATAAGATTAATTTTTAAGGCACTATTTCATAAAGTGTGTGAGTTTTGAAAAAATAGCTTGGGTTATGCCTAAGCTATTTTTTATTATAAAAACTTTAAAAAAAAACAGGTATTTTCTTCGCCTCGTTAATAAAACCCAAATATTAATCTCCAACAATAATTGGAGCTTCTTGATTTGTTTTAAAAATAAATTCTAACTTTAATAGTTGGTGTTTATTTGGGTAGTCTAAAATCAATTGAGAGATTAATTCTTCTCCTACTTCACAATCAAATTTCATTCTTTCACATTTGTAGCTATAAGCTAATACTAATCTGTATTTAGCTTCAAAACTATTAGGATATAGTTTAAGTGCTTTTTCAAAATTATAAATTGCAGCATCCCATTTTTCTTCTTCAATCCAAGTGTCTCCATACTTTAAAAAAATGAGAAAGTTATTTTCCTTTTCCTTAATGACTAAACTCTTTTTATTGTTTTCAAATTGAGAAGTTGAACTTGTTATGATAAAAAACAAGCCAAGAATAAAACAAATAATAAAAATAAAAGTAGTAAATAAAACAAAGTTCTTTTCTTTCCTTGCTTTTCGTCTTATATCATTCCTTATTTTTTCTTTTTCTTGTTCACTCAATTTTTTTAAAACTTCAATCCCTCCAGCTTGGTTTTTATATTTTCTTTTTATCTCAAAATAACGACGTTCTTTCTTAAACATATTAGGTCTTTTTCCTAATTGCCAACGATTAAATCTTAATGAGTCATTTGCTCCTTGTGCACTTCCGCCACCGCCCATAATATAATTTCTTTAGAAAAATTGCTTAAAAAAATAAGTATTATAAATTTAATTATTTTTTTCAACAATTAACCCATTATTATTGTTAATTACTTTCTAGATTAAACGTTTTAAATTTTACATCATAATTTTATATTAGCATGATTCCCAAATTATGGCAGAGCAACAATATACCGAAGATAACATACGGTCTTTAGACTGGAAAGAACACATTCGTTTACGACCTGGAATGTACATTGGAAAACTAGGAGATGGTTCCTCGCCAGACGATGGAATTTATATTCTATTAAAAGAAGTAATCGATAACTCTATCGATGAATTTGTGATGGGTTCTGGTAAAACTATCGAAATCCGAATTAAAGATAAAGAGGTTAAAGTGCGAGATTACGGTCGTGGAATCCCTTTAGGGAAAGTAGTTGACGTAGTTTCAAAAATGAATACGGGTGGAAAATATGATTCTCGTGCCTTTAAAAAAGCAGTTGGATTAAACGGTGTAGGTACCAAAGCGGTAAACGCACTTTCTAGCTATTTTAAAGTAGAATCGGTTCGGGATAATAAAATGAAGTACGCCGAATTTTCTATAGGTGAGCTTCAAACAGATTCCGAAATTGAAGAATCTTCCAGGCGAAAAGGAACGAAAGTTAGTTTTATTCCTGATGAAAAAATCTTTAAAAAATTCAAATATCGCAGTGAGTATGTAATTAAAATGCTCAAAAACTATGTGTATTTGAATCCTGGATTAACAATCGATTTTAACGGAGAGAAATTCTTTTCAGAAAACGGATTAAAAGATTTGTTGGAAGAAAACATTCCCTCAGACGATATGTTATATCCAATTATTCACTTAAAAGGGGAAGACATTGAAATAGCAATAACCCATAGTAAATCCCAATATAGCGAAGAGTATCATTCCTTTGTAAACGGGCAACACACCACACAAGGAGGGACGCATCAGGCTGCTTTTAGAGAGAGTTTGGTAAAAACGATTCGAGAGTTCTACGGAAAGAATTACGAAGCAAGTGATATTAGAAAATCAATTGTTTCAGCGATTGCCATTAAGGTAATGGAACCTGTTTTTGAGAGTCAGACGAAAACCAAATTGGGTTCTACTGATATGGGTGGTGAATTGCCAACCGTTAGAACACATATCAATGATTTTATAAAAACATATTTAGATAATTTTCTTCATAAAAATTCTGATGTTGCCGAAGCCTTGCAACGTAAGATTGTTCAGGCTGAACGAGAACGAAAAGATTTAAAAGGAATTCGGAAGCTCGCTCGTGATCGTGCTAAAAAAGCAAACCTTCATAATAAAAAGTTACGTGATTGTAGAGTGCATTTAGGTGATATGAAAAAGGAACGTCGCTTGGAGTCTACCTTGTTTATTACGGAAGGGGATTCGGCTTCAGGTAGTATCACCAAAAGTAGAGACGTAAATACACAAGCCGTTTTTTCATTACGTGGAAAGCCTTTGAATTGCTACGGAATGAGTAAAAAAGTGGTCTATGAAAATGAAGAATTCAACTTATTACAAGCCGCTTTAAATATTGAAGAAAGTACCGAAGATTTACGATATAACAACATTGTAATTGCAACGGATGCTGATGTTGATGGAATGCACATTCGATTATTACTATTAACATTTTTCCTTCAGTTTTTTCCTGAAGTGATTAAAGAAGGGCATCTCTATATTTTAGAAACGCCTTTATTCAGAGTTCGAAATAAAAAGAAAACCATTTATTGCTATTCCGAAGAAGAACGTGTGTTGGCATTAGAAGAATTAAAACCAAAACCAGAAATTACCCGATTTAAAGGATTGGGTGAAATTTCACCAGATGAGTTTCAGCATTTTATAGGAAATGATATTCGGTTAGATCCTGTAATGCTTGATAAAACAATGAGCATTGAGGATTTACTTTCTTTCTATATGGGAAAAAACACACCCACAAGACAAGAGTTTATCATCGAAAACTTAAAGGTTGAATTGGATGAAGTCGTTGAATATTAAAGCTAGGTCATCACACTGAGCGGAGTGGTTACTGAGCGGAGCCGAAGTACCGAAGCGTCGAAGTGAAAGAGAGAAAAGAGATATATAATAAAAAGATACCCGCTGGAGTTTATATTGAGCAGCGTCGAAATACGGGCATACTATGAGTGAAGAGTTAGAAAACAATGAAGATGAATTAATTCCAAGCGAAGAAAATCAATCTGAAGACACCATCACTAAGGTTACTGGAATGTACAAGGAATGGTTTTTAGATTATGCTTCGTATGTGATTTTGGAACGTGCGGTACCTGCCATTGAAGATGGTTTTAAACCTGTGCAACGCCGTATTATGCAGTCTTTGAAGGATTTGGACGATGGTCGTTATAATAAGGTAGCGAATATCGTTGGACATACGATGCAATATCATCCTCACGGAGATATGAGTATTGCCGATGCGATGGTGCAAATTGGTCAGAAAGATATTTTAATCGATACTCAAGGAAACTGGGGAAATATCCTAACAGGCGATAGAGCAGCCGCTTCTCGTTATATTGAAGCGAGGCTTTCTAAATTTGCTTTAGATGTAGTTTACAATCCAAAAAACACTGAATGGCAAGCTTCTTATGACGGTCGTCGTAAAGAGCCGATTAATCTTCCAGTTAAGTTCCCGTTATTATTAGCGCAAGGAGCTGAAGGGATTGCCGTTGGACTTTCTACCAAAGTACTTCCTCATAATTTTATTGAATTAATTGAAGCTTCCATCAA
>JASFZG010000112.1:0-3876 GCA_046055745.1 Flavobacteriaceae bacterium
GGAGCACCTTATATTTACGGGTGTAGCTCAGTTGGTAGAGCACTGGTCTCCAAAACCAGGTGTCGGGAGTTCGAGTCTCTCCACCCGTGCAAATAAATAAAAATATGAACTTAGTTAAATATATAAAAGATTCATTTGTAGAGTTGCGCAATAAAGTATCTTGGATTTCTTGGGAAGAAGCTCAAAAATCTACAACGGTTGTTGCAATATTTACAATAATATTTGCCTTGGCAGTTTTTCTTGTAGATAAAGTGTTTCAAGCAGGTTTAGGGGAATATTTTAAACTATTTTAATTAGTATAATAAATTATGACTGATTCTGTAAAAAAATGGTATGTTGTTAGAGCCATAGGTGGGCAAGAAAATAAAGTGAAAGCTTATATTGAAAATGAAATTGCACGTTTAGGGATGGATGACTATGTTGATAGGGTATTAGTACCAACAGAAAAGGTGATTCAGGTTCGCAATGGAAAAAAAGTCCATAAAGAACGAGTTTATTTTCCAGGGTATATAATGATTGAAGCTAATTTAAGTGGAGAGTTGCCTCACGTAATTAAATCTATTACAGGTGTAATTGGTTTTTTAGGTGAAGTAAAAGGTGGTGATCCTGTTCCTATGAGAAAATCTGAAATTAATCGCATGTTAGGAAAAGTAGATGAGTTATCTGTTCAAAACGAAAATGTTGCTATACCTTATATAGTAGGTGAAACAGTAAAGGTAATTGATGGACCATTTAATGGATTTGATGGTGTTATTGAAAAAATAAATGAAGAAAAACGTAAACTTGAAGTTATGGTTAAAATTTTCGGAAGAAGAACACCATTAGAATTAAGTTATATGCAAGTAGATAAAATTTCATAATTGTTACAATAAATTTTGATATTACATTTCGCTTCCAACAAAGTGTAATATCTAATTAAACATTTAAAAATGGCAAAAGAAGTAAGCAAAGTAGTAAAATTACAAGTTCGTGGAGGTGCGGCAAATCCGTCACCACCAGTTGGACCTGCTTTAGGTGCTGCCGGAGTTAATATTATGGAGTTCTGTAAGCAATTTAATGCTAGAACTCAAGACAAACAAGGGAAAATTTTACCAGTAGCAATTACTGTATATAAAGATAAATCTTTTGATTTTGTTGTAAAAACTCCACCAGCAGCTGTGCAAATTTTAGAAGCAGCTAAAGCAAAAAAAGGTTCTGCTGAACCAAACAGAAGTAAAGTAGCTTCAGTTACTTGGGATCAATTAAGAACAATAGCAGAAGATAAAATGGTAGATTTAAATGCATTTACTGTTGAATCTGCAATGCTTATGATGGCAGGTACAGCGCGTTCAATGGGTATTAACGTAAAAGGAACAGCTCCCGTAAAACAATAAAACAGTAATTAATATGGCAAAATTAACTAAAAAGCAAAAAGAAGCTCAAGCTAAGGTTGATAAAAATCAATCATATAGCTTAAAAGATGCTTCAGCTTTAGTAAAAGAAATTACTAATGTGAATTTTGATGCATCTATTGATTTAGCTGTTAGATTGGGTGTTGACCCTCGAAAAGCCAATCAAATGGTTAGAGGCGTTGTTACATTACCACATGGTACAGGTAAAGATGTTAAGGTATTAGCATTAGTTACTCCAGATAAAGAGGCAGATGCTAAAGAAGCAGGTGCAGATTATGTTGGATTGGATGAATATCTTCAAAAAATTAAAGCAGGTTGGACAGATGTTGATGTAATTATCACAATGCCAAGTGTAATGGGTAAATTAGGTCCATTAGGTCGTATTTTAGGACCTAGAGGTTTAATGCCAAATCCAAAAACTGGTACGGTAACAATGGATGTCGCTAAAGCAGTTACAGAAGTAAAAGCTGGTAAAATTGATTTTAAAGTTGATAAAACAGGTATTGTACATGCAGCAATTGCAAAAGTATCTTTTGACGCTGATAAAATTTATGATAATGCTGAAGAGTTGTTACAAACTATAATTAAGTTAAAACCAACTACAGCTAAAGGAACGTATATTAAAAGTATTTATTTATCTAGTACTATGAGTCCTGGAATAAGTATTGATGCTAAATCAGTTTAACCCTAGTTAAATCTTATAATTATGACGAGAGAAGAAAAATCACAAGTAATAGAAGTTTTAACAACTCAGTTAACTGAAGTAAACATTATCTACTTAGCAGATATCTCAGGATTAAATGCATTAGATACTTCTAATTTACGTAGAGCTTGTTTTAAAGCAAACGTAAAATTAGAGGTTGTTAAAAATACTTTGCTTGAAAAAGCAATGGAAAAATCTGATAAAGATTTTGGTGAATTACCAACTACATTAAAAGGTAATACTTCACTAATGTTTTCAGAAACTGGTAACGCACCAGCAAAAGTAATTAAAGAATTTCGTAAAAAATCTGATAAGCCTTTATTAAAAGGAGCTTATGTTGAAGAAGCAATTTATGTTGGTGATGACCAATTAGATACTTTAGTAAACATAAAATCTAAAGAGGAACTTATTGGAGACGTTATTTCCTTATTACAATCTCCAGCTAAAAATGTTATTTCAGCATTACAATCAGGAGGTAATAAATTATCTGGTATATTAAAAACATTATCAGATAGATAAACAAAGAGCACTAATAAACTAAATAATAAAAATTAAACAAAGAGAAATGGCAGATTTAAAAGATTTCGCAGAACAACTTGTTAACTTAACAGTGAAAGAAGTAAATGAGTTAGCTAATATTTTAAAAGACGAATACGGTATTGAACCAGCTGCGGCTGCAGTAGCAGTAGCAGGTCCAGCAGCAGCAGGAGAAGTAGCTGAAGAAAAATCAGAATTCGATGTAATTTTAAAAGCAGCAGGACAATCTAAATTAGCAGTAGTTAAATTAGTTAAAGAATTAACTGGTTTAGGATTAAAAGAAGCTAAAGGTATTGTTGATAGTGCACCCGCTCCAATTAAAGAGGGTATCTCTAAAGACGAAGCTGAAGGATTAAAAGCTTCATTAGAAGAGGCTGGAGCTGAGGTTGAGCTTAAGTAAGCTTAGTATCTCAAAAACAAATACGGGTTTAGGTCTGAGTTAAAAACTTAGACCTAGACCATTTTGCGTATATATTCGTTCTTATATTTTAATATTTTTTTAACCTAAAGTTATTGTCCATTGGCAGCAAAAAAATTCACCGAAAGAATAAGCTTCGCATCAGCTAATTTAGTTATGGAATATCCTGATTTTTTGGATATTCAGGTAAAATCGTTTCAAGATTTTTTCCAATTAAAAACAAAAGCAGATGAAAGAAGTACCGAAGGATTATATAAAACCTTCTTAGATAACTTCCCAATTACAGATACTCGTAACAATTTTGTGTTAGAGTTTTTGGACTACTTTGTAGATCCTCCTAGATATTCCATTCAAGAATGTATTGAAAGAGGATTAACTTATTGTGTTCCTTTAAAAGCTCGATTAAAGCTTTATTGTACGGATCCTGAACACGAAGATTTTGAGACCATAGTTCAAGATGTATATTTAGGTACTATTCCATACATGACGAATAGCGGTACATTTGTAATTAATGGTGCAGAGCGAGTTATCGTTTCTCAATTGCACAGATCACCAGGTGTATTCTTCGGTCAATCATTCCACGCAAACGGAACCAAGTTATACTCTGCAAGAGTAATTCCTTTTAAAGGATCTTGGATAGAATTTGCAACAGATATCAATCAAGTAATGTATGCTTATATTGATAGAAAGAAAAAATTACCTGTAACCACGCTATTTAGAGCAATTGGTTATGAAAGAGACAAAGATATTCTTGAAATATTTAATCTTGCTGAAGAAATTAAAGTTTCAAAAAGTGGTATAAAAAAAGTTTTAGGTAGAAAATTAGC
>JASFZG010000113.1:0-6642 GCA_046055745.1 Flavobacteriaceae bacterium
ATCTTTTATGGTATAAAAAACAGTTTTAAAATTATCACTTTTAATAATTAACTCATCTCCAATAGAAACCGAAATTGAAAATTCTCCTGCTCGATTGGTAGTTGTGTAATTTCCGCCATTGACTTCAACATTCACTTTATAAACAGGATTGTTAGAAGTTGCTTCTCTCACCTCTCCTTTTAATATAAAGGAACTTACTTTCGAAGATTTTCTAACCTGAGCCTGAGTACTCAAAGAAACTAGAAACAAAAAGCTAAAAAGTAATAGTATTTTTTTCATTGTAATCATTGCACTCTTGAGCGCGTATTAATTTAGGGTAAACTTACATACTTTAAAAGGATTTTAAAAATGACGTTTCAGCAATTCTCTCTTTTTATGCTTTTTTCTTCTTCTTAAATAGAACTTAACTAATTATTAAATGCTGTTCCCTCATTGAAATACAAAGTTCCCTCATTCTAGTTTTTTTAAAAAATAAGTTGGTCATAAGTTTACCCTAATATTAACACACAAGATGATGAAAATAAAAACCCAAATGTTAATGCTGCTATTTTTTTACAGCATATCCTCTTTTTCTCAAGTAGGACAGAAAAATTTTATTGACCAACCTTATATAGAAGTTTCAGGTCAGTTTGAAACGGAAGTAATTCCCAATGAAATTTATTTAAATATTATTTTAAATGAGAATGATAAAAAAGGGAAGATTACAATCGAAAAGCAAGAAACCCAAATGATAATCGCTTTAAAAAAAATAAATATTGATATAGATAAAAATTTATCAATACAAGATTTTGATGGTTCTTTTAAAAAGCATTTTATGGCTAGTAATAAAGTTACAAAAATTAAAAAATATCAGCTTTTAGTTCGTGATGGTAAACTAGTTGGAGAAGTTTTTAGATCGCTAACAGAATTAAATATTTCAAATATCTACATTGAAAAAGTAAGCCATTCTGAAATTGAAAAATTCAAAAGAGAAACAAAAATTAAAGCGCTTCAAATAGCAAAAGAGAAGGCTTCAGAATATGCAAATGCAATTGATCAATCTATTGGTAAGGCTATTTATATCCAAGAAAGCTACAGTAATACTTTTACAAGTGGAGCAAATGCTGTTCAAATTATTGGTTATGGTTCAATAGCTGTTTCTGAAGAAGATAAAATCACGAACTTAAACTTTAATACAATAAAACTAACAGCCACTGTTCAAACAAAATTCATTTTAAATTAAAAAACATGAAAACACTAAAATTAATTATCCTATTAGCAATCATTTTTCCTATTATATCTTGTAAAGGAGAAGTAAAAAGAGAAGTTGCATTTTACAAAACGCAAGCAACTAATACACCGGTAAAAAAACAATATATTAAAGTTGCGCTTTTATTAGACACTAGTAATAGTATGGACGGTTTAATAGACCAAGCAAAAGCTCAACTTTGGGAAATTGTTAATGAGTTATCCTACGCGAAATGCAAAAGTGAAAGACCAAATTTACATATAGCTTTATACGAATATGGAAATGACAATCTAAGTTCATATAATGGATATATTCGTAAAATACTTGGATTTACAGGTGACCTTGATGATGTTTCAAAAGAACTTTTTTCACTTACTACCGATGGTGGAAGTGAGTATTGTGGGACTGTTATTCAATCTTCATTAAACGATCTTGATTGGGGAAATAATCCAGATGATTTAAAACTAATTTTTATTGCCGGAAATGAACCATTTACTCAAGGCGCTATAAGTTATATCGATGCTAGTTCTAATGCCAAAGAAAAAGATGTAGTTGTAAATACTATTTTTTGTGGTGATTATAATCAAGGTATTTCTTCAAATTGGAAGGATGGCGCACAACTAACATACGGTGATTATATGTCTATTAATCACAATCAACAAACCGTTTATGTAGCAACTCCTTATGACGATGTGATTTTACAATTAAATAGTAAACTTAATAAAACCTATGTTTATTATGGTGAAAATGGGAAACGAAAAATACATGTTCAACAAGAACAAGATAATAATGCCTCAGGTTATAGCAAAGCAAATGCTGTAAGCAGAACGGTATCTAAAGGAAGTCATTTATATAAAAATAGCTCTTGGGATTTGATAGATGCTGAAGAAGAAATTGTAGACTTTAGCTATGATAAATTGAAATCGGAAGATCTTCCAAGTAATTTAAAAGGTAAGTCAGGTAAAGAAATAAAAAAGTATGTAGATGAACAGAGAAAAGAAAGAGAAAAAATTCAATCTGAAATAGCCGAACTAAATAAAAAGAGAAAAGATTTTATTGATAACTCAAGCAAAGAAAACACCAACGCTCTTGAAAATGCAATGTTGAAATCTATTAAAAAACAAGCGGAAAAGAAAAATTATACTTGGAATTAATCTTTTTTTAGACTTATATAATTAAAAATAGCTTGAATGATTTCAGGCTATTTTTAATTTGTAATATGTTATCGAGACATTTCTAATAATTTTGCCATTGTTCTAAAATTTCTGGCTGTGGCTTTTACTTTTAATTTTTTTTTAAAGAAGTTAGTTCCTAATTTACTTTTTCCTGCTCCTAAATCATAATAGATATAAACGCAGGAATTAGTTATTACAAACTCTTCTTTAGGACTTGATAATTTACTGGTCTCCAAAACAGTTTCAGTCGTAGCATTACTTTTCAGTAAAATAAAATAGCTTTTTTCTTTTTTACCTTCTGAAAAAGGGCAATTATCTATAACTGATTTTATTTCAGTTGAAGTCAAAACCAACACAGGAACTTCCCAACCGTATTTTTTTTGAATTGCTTCAAAAATAATAGTAGCAACAGTTTCCTTCTTTTCCGAAGAAGTAAAAATTACGTTCCCACTTTGAATATAAGTTTTTACATTTTGTAGTCCAGATTTTTCAAGCAAAGTTCTTAAATCTGTCATCAATATTTTTTTATGTCCAGATACGTTGATTCCTCTAAGTAGCGCGATGTAAGTTTTCATTCTGAAATACTTTTAGCAACAATAAACCCTCCAGTCCAAGCATTTTGAAAATTGAAACCTCCTGTAATCGCATCGATGTTCATCACTTCGCCAGCAAAATAGAGGTCTTTATGAAGTTTACTTTGATAGTTTTTAAAATTGATTTCCTTTAAATCAATTCCCCCAGCCGTTACAAACTCATCTTTAAAAGTAGATTTCCCATTTACCTGAAACAGAGATTGTGTAAGTTGATTTGCAATTTTCTGAAGTTGCTTATTCGTCGTTTCTGCCCATTTTTGAGTCTCTTCAATTCCTGAAGCTATTAGTAAACTTTGCCAAAGTCTTTTTGGGACTCCTAGTTGAGCGTATTTAAAAAGTGTTTGTTTGCTATTTACTTCTTTTAAATCCTTTAGTTTTTCAAAAGCATCTTCTTCTGAAACATCCAACAACCAATTGACTTTTATTTTAAATTGATAATTTAACTCATTCAATTCTCGCGCTCCCCAAGCCGATAATTTTAAAATTGCTGGTCCGCTTAAACCCCAGTGAGTGATAAGTAAAGCCCCTTCTATCTCTAAATTATTTTTGTTTTTTGAAATAACTTTCACAGAAGCCTGTGTTGCAATCCCCGGTAAATTTTTTATTCGTGAATCTTGAATATTAAATGTAAATAAAGAAGGAACTGGTGGAATAATCGTATGATCTAAACCTTCAATAAGCTTCCATATTTTTGCATTACTTCCTGTAGTAATCACGAGTTTATCTGAAATAAAATCACCTTTTTCAGTTGTAAGTATCCAGCATTCGTTTTCTTTTTTAATCTTTTTAACTGAATGATTTTTTAAAATGACAACACCTAATCGCTTCGTTTCATTTAAAAAACAATCGATAATGGTTTGTGACGAATTGCTCTCTGGAAACATTCTGCCATCCTCTTCAATTTTCAGAGAAACTCCTCTTTTTTCGAACCATTCAATTGTGTCGCCCGTCATAAATGTATGAAATGGACCTAATAATTCTTTTTTTCCTCTGGGATAGTTTTGAGTGAGTTCTTTTGGAATAAATTCAGCGTGGGTAATGTTACATCTCCCACCTCCCGATATTCTTACTTTTGTTAGAACTTCGCTACTTCTTTCGAGAATAACAACCTTTAAATCAGGGTTGTTTTCAGCTAAATTAATAGCTGTAAAAAAACCTGCAGCACCACCGCCCACTATAATTACATCTGCCTTAATAAACTCTATTTAAATGGTTTTTGCGTTTCAGCGATTTCATTACACATCTCAAAAGTTTCCTTAATATCATCCATTGTGGTACGTGGATTTATTAAGCACATTCGTAAAACAGTTTGTCCATGAAGGATCGTCGTTACTAGTAATGCTTTCTGTGATTCCACTACTTTTTCAGAAATATACTGATTCAATTTATCTAATTTCTTTTCGCTTAAATTCTGCCCTATTGGGTTGTATCTAAAATTGATTACCGCTAAAGTTGCTGGTGAAATCACTTCCCAATTAGGACTCACACGCAAGCAATCTTCCACCTCTTCTGCTAATTTTATGTTGTAGCTAATTGCAGTTCTAAATTCTTTCAATCCAAAAGTTTTAATAGACATATAGAATTTCAAAGCTCTAAATCTTCTAGTTAATTGGATTCCGTGATCGTAAAAATTTATTTCAGATTTATTACCTTCCACATCCTTTAAATACTCGGGAGTTTCGGTAAAAGTTCCTTTTAAATGAGCAATATTTCGAACTAACAAACAACCCATTTCATAAGGTTGATAAAACCATTTATGAGGATCTACGGTTAATGAATCTGCTTTTTCAATTCCTTTTAAAGCCTTTTTTCCTTCTTTTGAAAGAATTGCAGCGCCACCATAAGCTCCATCAATATGGAACCAAATATTTTCCTTTTTACAAATAGTTGCAATTTCGGAAAGTGGATCTACAGTTCCCGTATTGGTTGTTCCTGCTGTTGCAATTAAACAGAAAGGTTTTAAACCTTCTAATCGATCTCTCGCAATAGCATTTTTTAATTTGTTTAAAGAGAATTTAAATTCCGTATTTGTTGGAATAACCCGAATCTGTTCCTTTTTAAAACCAAGAATTCGAATGGCTTTAATGTTAGATGAATGTGCTTGATCTGAAAGATAAATAACCGCATTAGAAAAATCATCACCACACTTAATTCGTCTTGCTGTTACAATAGCAGTAAGGTTTGCTAATGAGCCTCCACTGGTAAAAATTCCGCCTCCTTTTTTAACAGGAAATCCAAATATTTTTAACAGCCAATTTAAGGTCACTACTTCCAGTTCTGCTGCAGCTGGTGATGCTGCCCAACCTCCAGAAAATATATTAAATCCTGTTGCCAAAGTATCTGCCATTGCAGAAATATAATTACTTGGCCCAGGAACAAATGAAAAAGCTTTGGGGTGTGAAACGATAGTGCTTTGGGTAACTACTTCTTTTAAAACGAAGTCTAAAACCTGTTTAGCATCTGTTGCATTTTCAGGAGCTTCCTCCAAAAACAATTGATCCATTTCTGCTCTGGAAGCTTTCGCTACTGGAAGTTTTTCGTTTTGTGTTTCAAAATGCTCCACCACCGCGTCAACCACCTGATAACCATAGGCCCTCATTTCTTCCTTTGAAAGCTGTAATGTGGCATTATTCTTTTTCATATTTCCTTATATTATAAGGCAAAAATAAGCCTTTCTTCATTAATAAAAACCATTCAAAAGTTTTAAAGCGACAATTACTTTTTTCGTTAACTTTTGTTATTTCTGATATAAATCATATAATATTAAGTCGGAAATCGCTAAATTTGGATATCAATTTTAAAACTAAAACAATATGACAATTAACGTTCAATATGTAAAAATGCTGACTAGCGAAACGATGACTGAATATGTAACAAAAAGACTTGATAAGCTAGGAAATAAATTTGACTGGATTATCAGTGCAAAGGTTTTCTTTAAAACAGAAAATGATCCTAAAGGAGATGGTCACATTTGTGATATAGATTTAAGTTTACCTGGTCCAAAAATTTTCGCTTCATCTAAAGAAAAAAACTTTGAATCTGCAGTAAAAAAAACCATTTCAGATTTAACAAAACAGTTAGAAAAAAGGAAAGCAGCTTTTAGTCAACGTTAATGAGCTCTAGTAAAAACAGAATTATTAACTCCTAAATTTATTATTATGAAAAAAATATTAGTCCCCGTAGATTTTTCAGAATGTTCAGAACACGCACTAAAAATAGCAGCGAGTCTTGCAAAAGAACATAATGCTGAAATTGTTGCGCTGCATATGATGGGTATCTCAGATGCAATACTTACCAATATCCAAGCAGAACAAATGCTTGAGGGTGTTTACTATCTAAAACTTGCACAAAAAAGATTTAAAGAGTTTTTGGATAAAGATTATTTAAAAGATATAAATATTACCGATTCGGTTTATAATTATAAAGATTTTAGTGAAATAAATGCGGTTGCCATAGAAAAAAAAGCAGACCTTATTATTATGGGGTCTCACGGGAGCAGTGGCTTGTCTGAGGTTTTTGTAGGTTCTAATACTGAAAAAGTAGTTAGACATTCGGACATACCTGTATTGGTTATTAAAAAAGATGTTGGGAAATTTGCTGTTGAAAATGCTGTATTTGCAAGCGACTTCAGTTTAGAAAATTTAAC
>JASFZG010000114.1:0-25817 GCA_046055745.1 Flavobacteriaceae bacterium
TTTAGGCTTTAGGCTTTAGGCTTTAGGCTTTAGGCTTTAGGCTTTAGGCTTTAGGCTTTAGGCTTTAGGCTTTAGGCTTTAGGCTTTAGGCTTTAGGCTAAAATAATTTTTATTAACTACTTCGAGCGCCTTTAAAGAATATATTATTAAATGCCTTAAAGAAATACTTTATATCTGTGGTAATGGGGTTTTTATCACAGGCTTCTAAATAACGCATTTCGGAAGCCATAATTTCTTCCAGATTTTTAGGCATATCTGCATAATAAGGAGGTACTAGGCCTGGCTTGTGTTGTATTCTTTTTTCTTGAAGTTCTTGATGGTACAGTCCAAAATAATGGGCACTTAAAGGACGTACCCCCACCAGCTTCATATTTCCTTTTAATAAATTAACAATCATGGGGAGTTCATCTAGCCAAAATTTTCTAAAAAATTTTCCTTCTGTTGTAATTCTAAAGTCATTATTAAATTTTCCTCCTTCTTTTAAATCATGATGCTCATGTACGTACTCTTGTAAATATTCTGCATAGGCATGCATGGTTCGTAATTTATATACATTAAAAAGGTTGCCGTTTTTTCCTATCCGTTTGAGTTTTATCATTAATCCATAACTAGGGTCATTATCGAAAATAGGTTCTTTCATTTTTCTAGCGACAAAATAAAGCTTGTTGTTTGTGATTTTTTCGTCTATTATTTCGAAACCACAAGAATATAAACGCCCAAAAGTTTCGGCTCTGGTTAAGACCCTATTCTTTCCACGGGTGATAAAAAAATAAAGTTGTTTGGTCACAGGTAATTTTGGGAAAATGCGCATAAAAACCACATCGACTGTATAATACACCCAATTAAAGGGTCTCATGTATTTTTTTAATACTCGTTTCCTACGTGTCGCATAGGTTTCTACACAACCTATATAAAGCCCTCCAATATCCAGCTTGGAATTGATCGCTTCAAAAAATTTATTTACATAACGAGCATCATTAATTTTTTTAATATTGATAATATTATTAAAGCGGTGGTCTTCTGGTAGTTTTAAAATATTAAACAGCGTGGTGGTTGAAATCACATGGTTATCTGTGACATTTTTATCGCCATGTTTAAAGATAAAAGAAAAAGCTGTTGCTCCTATTTCTTTTATCATATTTTCTGATATATACTTATGTGAGAAGGTATATATTTTCTTTTTAGGAGAAAAGGAATTTGTAACCTCTTGTTCTGCTTTCGGATAATCAATAAAATACTTTAATAAACCCATATTAATATCATTTTATTTGTTTTGTTAAAAGAACAAATAGCACCACAACAGTAAAAGATTTTACTGATGGCTATTATTAACTTTGCGGGGGAGAACTAAATTATGAAAGGACTATTTACCTTATTCTAACACAAAGATAGTGAATTTCTGCTTTTGAATCGTTATAAATTAGAATTGTGATAAAGAACGTGATTTGCCATAAAAAACAGGAAATTATAGCACTGTGTCTTTTTGAAGTTTCGTTGAATAGGTCTCATTATCCATACACTACCCATACACCATCCATACACCATCCATACACTATCTAAATTATTTTGAAGCATTTAGAATCATCATCTTCTTTACCTGGTTTTTTATATTTTGCAAGACTAGTTCTTTTAACCAAGGAAATCCTCCTTCTGTCCAACGTTGTGGATGCATGGTAAACATTATTTTATTTGGCACTTCGGCTCCGCTCAGTGTCCATCCAGCTGTAACGGCGTCTATAATATCCTGCGTGGAGTGAAACGTCAATCCTTGTTTTACCCATTGGTCTTGTTGGGGTACTTTGTCACGAACAGAAGTCTTCCAACCGTCCCAACGACGACCTGTATCGGTTAGGTAAAATACCTCCTCAAAATTAACATCGTAATAAGGTTCTCCTATAATTTCTAAACTATGGTAATCGTATTTATTCCAAAGTTCTTTATTATCAAATTTTGAACGAGGGCTTCCATGCATACAGATGGTTTTTACCTCCACCAACTTTCTAAGTTTATTCAAGTGAAATCTAAAATCATCCCAAGCTTTATCAACGTCTCCTTTACAAGTATCCATATTCTCATAATGATAGCCTACTTCATGACCTAAGTCTGCAATTTCTTTAATTATGCTCACGTCCCAAGATTCTGGTACTGCTCTAAAATAATAAGAGCCCTTGACTCCTAATTCTGATTGAATTTTGGCAAACCTCAAGGAGTTTTGTGGTAATAAGTCTACATCATGACGAAGGATACTGACTTTACTTAATGGAGAATTTAAAGATTCTTCAAATGTTAGAAAAGCATAGCCATTACTTTGCAATGATACCAATAAAGATTTATAAGAAGTGATGGTAAAATCCATTATTTAAATTTATTTTGATAATTAGGATTTTCTTTCATTATTTGTTTGCTTTTAGGGTAATTTTCAATAAACCAAACTAAGAAAGCTGTGACGTCAATCTTTTTAGTTAGCATTTTTTTATACTTAGAATAAAAATATTCTTTAGAATTTGACTGTAAAAGGATATCCATAGCCTTCTCTAATACTCCTTCAGTTTTTCTAAAATGAAATACAAGTCCACTTTTCTCTTGGTCATCTATGCTACCAGCTTCCATAGTGTTTACATAAATGGCAGGTGTGCCTAACATTGCGCATTCTGAAGCCATTGTTGCGCCCTCACCAATAAATAAGTCAATATAAGACATCACATCATGAATCTGCTCAGGCTTCGTTTTTAGCCTAAATTTCTGTAATTCTGTAGGTAAACTACTTTCTGAGGAAATAAAAACGTTGTATTTTTTTTTCAGTTTATTTACAATATTCAGTTTATCAGATAACAAGAACCCACCTTGTCCAACATCATGAGTAGCGTTCCAAGATACAAACCTAAAAAGGATCGTTTTTTTGGTTGGATCTACAAGTAAGGATTTTACTATAGACCTATCTGGAGTAAAATGATTTGGATGAAGATATGCTAACTCATGAAAACCTGAATATTCAATTTGATTTTTCCCTAAATCATGATGAAAAACATCTGATGTTAATATTACATCTGTAAAAGGTTTATATAAATTAACTTGCTCCATATTTCCTGTATCCTCAAAAGTAATATGAGGTTTTCTCAAAACATAAGATACTTGAGCAGCATACATTGAACCCGCGCTTAAAAATATATCTGGCTTGAACTTAATGGCCGTTTTTAGCATTTTAATATTAAAAACAAGCAACCCAACTATTTTACCTAATATGGAGCTATATTTCTTTCCAAAAGACACATAATTAAATCCCTCCGATTCTAATAGTTCAATTTCAAATTCTTTTTGACGACAAGTAAATAAAATTTGATGCCCTTTATCTTGCATTATTTGAGTAAAAGGTCTAAACAAATGTACATGACCTGGATGGCCTATATCTATAAGTATTTTCATTACTTTAATTTTGATAATACCTTTAATCCAAAAACACCTATTTCATATAAAAAAGGATTTAGGATATTAATAAAACGTCCATGTTCCTCCTCTTCTCCACCAAATCGTGATTTAAACTCACGCACTCCATACGCCTCATTTGGGTTTCCTGCCCCCATAAAATCAAACAAAGGAATGTCATTCTGGTTAGCATATTCCATAGCAGCCCAAGTAGCCATAATACTGGGGTATTGATTTTTATATTCTGAATCTAAACCACAAACATAAAACTCATAGATTGCTTTTTTTGGCATTATAGGACACATAATTCCTCCTATCACTTTTCCTTCAAAATACACTAACAAATATTTTCCCATTTTTTGTTTGTAAAAGGCTATAAAAAATTCTTTAGAGAATAAAGGTTTTTTAATTTTGTTTTTATATAAATCGCTAAGTATACTGTAAAAAGCAAGTACTTCTTCTGCGTTTGCTGCCTCTTTCCATTCTGCGCCATTTTTAATAGCCTTTTTCACCTGCCGTAAACGCGAACTACTCATAGTTTTTTTGACTACATTAATTTCTTGAGAAGTATCGAGGTGAAAATTCAACCAAGGTAAATAATTAAATCCTGCATCTTTAAAAGTATTTTTAAACGGTGTATAATCGAAATAATTCCTGGTTTCTAGATAAATCAGTTTATTTTTATAAAATAGTTTAATTTCTTTTAGTAACTTTTCTAAATGGTCCTGTCCATTTTCGATTATCATTGGCCCACCATAAACAATTCCTCTTCTAGAAAAATAGCCTTTTATTCCTTTTTCCTTTTGTACCGTTACTAGCACCAGCGCTTTGTATTTGTTGTCCTCTTCAATTGCAAAAACATCAGCAGAAAAATTTTTTACTGTATTAAAGAATTCATAGAATTGCGGAGATTGAAATGGGGATGAAAAATTGTTTTTTGATAGAATTGAATCCCACTTATCCTTTTGTATTTCTTTATTTACTACTAGTCTCATTTACTATTTAACATCTTTATAAATTTTGATCAGTTTTTTTGCTATTTTTTCTGAGTTTAAATTTAGATTTTCAATTCTTTCTCTTCCTTTTGTATTCTTATGTTCTTCCGAAAAATGCAATGCTTTTTGGATTTGAGCAATTAACTCTTTTTTATCAAAGCTCGACAAACAAAGTCCTTTTATTGTTCCCAAAAGCCATTTTACATCACCCACATTAGTGGATACTATCGGTCTATTACAAGCCATTGCCTCTTTTATTGCATTTGGACTTCCTTCCCATAGGCTTGTTAACACTACAACATCTGCTGCATTTAAATATAATGGAACCTCCTTATGTTTCACATCAATCAAGGTATGTATTTGAATATCAGATTGACCAATCTGATCCATTGCTTTCTCCAATAAGAAATAGTTTTTTTCTGGTCTTTTAGGATTTGAAGGAAATAAAATATGTTTTCTTTTAATATCCCAATTCAATATAGTTTGACAGTTTTCTTTATCTTGAGGATAAAAAACACTTACATCTACTCCATTAGGAAGGATCTTCGTTTTTTTAAACCCTAGGCTTAATTTCATGTCCTCAGATTTTACAATAATTATCTTCCAAAATAATTTATTAAACATTAAAATAAGCCACTTAAACCATCTATTTGCTTTAATATCACTCCCCATTAATGAAACAACCAAAGGACTAGCCCCTGCTAAACTCGCTACAAAAGCAGATAAGGAATAATGGGCGTGAATAACATCATATTTATTCGTCTTGAGGTGTTTTCTTAATTTTGAAATTGATTGATAATAACCTTTTACTCCTTTTCCTTTAATCGTAAAATAATCTAATTGAATATTGGAGTTCGCTTTTAATAATGACGCTCCTTGACTAAATATAATTGGAGATATGCCTGATTTGGAATTTCCGCTACTTACAAAAAGGATTTTCATTTTTCAAGAAACCATTTAACGGATTCTACATAAACTTTTTCTATACTATATTTTTCATCCACAAATATCCAATCTTGATTTTTATTAATAAAGAAGCCTAATGAATAAGGAATACCTGCCGTACCAAAATATAACCCTTGAAACTCAATTAAATAAAAATTACCGTCAACATAAGCAATGTCAAGAGATAAATGAGGTAGATTCAATTTCTTAAAAATAGCTTTACAATAGTCAAATATGCCATTAGGAGCATCTGCTTCCTGCCCATATAAATAATTATCATAACCTCCTCCGCTTGCTTTTATGCCTCTACCTTTAAAAATAGGCCGTTTAAATATATAATACTTATCCCCAAAAACATAAACTTTCCAATCATTCTTAAGCTTTGGTATAAACTCTTGTATAATAAATTTGTTCCTGTAAATAGATTCTCTTTGATACCCTTTATGTTTGATTGCTCTTAAATAATCTTTAGCATCTTCTTTTATATAGCTATAGCTTTTAAAATCTTTAACATTTTTAATTAACTCTTTTTTATTTTTAACAAGAGAAACTCCTGTCCCTGAAGCTCCTTCTGCTGGTTTTAATACTATTGGGAAATTAATTTCATCAATTTTAAAAAGCAACTCCTTTAAAGATCCGTAAGAAGATGCTTTAAGTAAACAATTTTCCAAATAAATATCTCTAAGGGATTCCATAAAGGTCTTATTATTATTGGCTCGTAAATACTTAAAACTCGGTAAAACTTTAGCTCCTTTTTCTTCCAGCCCATAAATAACATCTTCTATAAACGATTTATAATGATAACCTATATCTTCTGAAGATGTATAAATTACGATGCTATTCTTCCATTTATTATCTCTTAAATTAACCTCATGAAAGTAAACAAATTCAATTTCAAAACCATTTTCAAAGAAATACTTTGACAACAACTTTTTGTCCATACCGCTTCGGTAAGGTATATCGAAATGTTTGGATCCAAATTTTCGTTTATAATCAACTAAGGCAAAAATTGTTTTATTCATCTTGTTCTTTACTGTAAGTTAATAATGAAATTGACATTAATAAATTATCTCGTTCTACTTCATTAGTATAAGGGGTGAGATCTTTTAAATCTGCTATAAGCTTCTTTACTTTAAACTGCTTATGATCCTTTTTGTTAATTAATTCGTTATTATAATTCTTTACTCCTGAAATTATACCAAGATTATCTAGGTTTGTTTGCTTAACTTTTCTACGAAATCTTTTACTTAAAAAAGGAATTAATAACAGAGGTCTTAAAATGGGTTCTCGTATAATTTTTGGAGCATACCCTTTTCCTGTTTTCATATTGTAGATATTTAAGTTTGTTTTCTTAATAATATCGGCATATAAAACTTGCCCCTTGAATCTTTTTAACGGATTCTCTGTTAAAAAATCACTATAAGCTCCAGATAATTCTGTTTTAATAATTGCTTTAAAAAAATCAAAATCGATATAGGGAGTTCTTACTTTTATATATTTCATTTGAGCTGTTATCCAGTCACCAAAAAACTTTCTGAAAATTTCTTCATAAACAAACACGTAGAGTTTTTGGTTTTTTGTAAGATTTTGTGGTAATCCAAGTTTATAATCCCAACTTACTTGTATTTGCTCTTTAATTTCATTATTATAAATATCTTTATCTATATAGTCAAAGACTCCTGAATTAATAATACTATCTCTATACTCTTTGAAAGAATCTAATCGAAAAAGATTAATTAATGCTTTTGAAGTAACTGCTCCTGAAGAATGAGCAGCTCTAAACAATTCACTTCCGCATACACCTGATATTAAATAATCATATTTATTTTTCAACCATTTAGCTGAATAATCAACGTGAGCATATAAAAGGCCATTTGTTCCACTTGTGGTTTTTATATATTCAAAACTACTTTTAACATACTCATTATTAGAATAATCATCATCTAAATTCAACCAATTATATGCTAGGTTTAATTTTTTTGAATTTTTTAATGGGATAAAAACATCATCATTTTCTATTTTTCCATATGAAAATGTTTCAAAATTTTTATTAAAATGTGTAGCCACAGAAACTAAAGTTCTTCCATCAAAACCTCCCGTAAAAGAAACTACAGAATTATCTTGGGGTATATATAATTGTGATGTTTTAATAAATAGGTCACTTAAAGTATCAATCGACTTTTTCCATTTAATTGGTTTTTCTACAAAAGCACTCGCGACCTCAAAATATTTAATTTTAGATGTTTTACCGTTTATTATTTTAAGATAAGAAAAAGCTGGTAATAGAGATACCTCATTGTAAAAAGTATCTTCTCCAAACTGATAGTTAAAGAGTAATTGATTTACCACCCATTTCTTATTTTTAGTTAATTTAGAATCAGAAAATTCTTTTATTAAATCAACTGAAGATGATAAGATTGAATAATCTTCATTGTAGTAAATAGATAACAAGCCAAAAGCACTACTTGTAACAAATAATTCATCATTTAAAACTAAAAATGCATAAAAATTCCCCTTCAGATTATTAGTAATATGTTCAATATCTAAAAAATCTAGGTTTTTAGTACAAGGTAGGTTAATACAATCGCCAATTATAATCAATTTCTTGGATTGATTACCAATAGAAAATATTAAGTCCTCGTAAAATAATGAAATATCATTCATTATTTTACAGCTATTAATAAGTGTTGATTTTTGTTTATTCCTCGTATTTTGTGTTAGAATAAAATCAATCATTAATTAATTTTTTATATTCTTTTATTAAATTCTTCCAACTAAATTGATCAATATCAATTCTATTGGAATTTCTAAAATCTCTTTTCTGTATTTGATTTATTCCAGCAATTATTGCTTTTGCATTATTCTTAACCTTAACAATAAAATCTGAATCGTTAATATAAAACAATGTTGGAGAGTTATTATTTGAATAAATAAATAAAATTGGTTTTTGCATAGCCATTAACTCCAGTATTTTGCCTGGCACTTGGTAGCCTTCTTTATTATCTATAAAAATCAAAATATCACTATCTCGATATTCTTGATTTAGTTTTTCATGATCAATTTGCCCAAAGAACTCAATATTAGAATTATTTTTAGCCAGAAGATAGTTATTTATATTCCCAAACATTTTTAATGAAACTTGTTTTTCAACATTATCTATTGCTTTATATAATTCAAATGCTTCTCTAAAACCATGATATAACCCTCCAGCATAAATCATGGAATAATCTT
Organism: Flavobacteriaceae bacterium; assembly: GCA_046055745.1. Classification (GTDB taxonomy): domain Bacteria; phylum Bacteroidota; class Bacteroidia; order Flavobacteriales; family Flavobacteriaceae; genus Marifrigoribacter. The sequence goes on from JASFZG010000114.1 coordinate 8,595, forward strand.
GTTTTAAGTTATAATCACTTTTATTAATATCATTTTTTTCTATATTTACTCCCTGTTCAATAACATGTACTCTTTTATAATTAAATGTTTCTTTATACATTTTTTTTATAGTAGGATTAAGAACTATAAGGTCATCAACATGTTTTAGTCTTTCCTTTTCATAATTTTTTAAATATTTATCATTGTATATAAAGGCATAATTATTAGCTCCATTTAATGAAAATGGATCACTTAAATCAACAATAACTTGAATCTCACTATTTATTGATTTTATATATTGAGGCAATTCAAATAATGAGAATGGTGTCATACCAATTACTACAGTTGAAATGTCATTTGAATTAAGTAATTGCTTAACCTCTAACTTATATTTATTAATATAGTATTTATACTTATCAGGAAAAACAAAAGGTCTTATTGTTTTCTTATAGATCTTAACAAACTCAATTTTTATCTTTGAATAGATACTTGTATCAACTTTCTGGATATTTTGACTATTATTATTTAATACAATCTTATTTACATTACTCCCATTAAAGAAATCATTATATGAAAGCATAAAAAGGTTGTATTCATTGGCAAGGAAAGGTAGAATATTTCTATACCTTACTCCTTGTGATGAATTGGCACCAATATTACCACAAACAAAAAGAACCTTTTTCTTACTCATTTATTCCCCACCATTTATTAGATAACTTAGTGTTTCCAAGAATTAATTTTAGTACCCTCCAAGAAGTGTTTTCTATTTGATATGCTGTTGGTGATTGGTGGTTGGTGATTGGTGATTGGTTCTCATCAATAACGGTGACTATGGCATTAAGTACAATGTCGGGTTCAAAACCCGTTAGGATTATACTGCCTGTGTCTTGTGCTTCTGGGCGTTCCATACTCTGTCTTAGGCTAATCGCTGGAAATTGTAATATTGCTGATTCTTCACTAATGGTACCCGAATCTGATATAGTGCAGAGGGCATTTTTTTGAAGTGAAATGTAATCGGTGAAGCCGAAAGGTTTCATGAAATGGATTAAATCATTTTGATAGAACGCAGATGACGCGGATTGAACGGATTTTCGCAGATTTTCTATTTTCTTTTTAGTTCTGGGATGTGTTGAGACTATGACTGGTAGTTTATATTGCTTAGTTAGCTTGTTTAGGATGGTTAGGATTTTTTGTAGGTTTTCGGGGTTATCGACGTTTTCTTCTCTGTGGACGGAAACCATGAAATAGCCCTTTGGGCTTAGATGGAACACGGATTTAGCGGATTTGCGCTGATTTTCTTGAATTTGTTTTGAAAGCGTTTTTAAGATATTTGATTTATTTATTTTTTCCATGTGTTGCTGAAGGACTTCGTACATTGGAGAACCGGTGAGGTAGATTCTGCGATGTTGCAATCCTTCTGCCAGTAAATGTCTTCTGGCATGTTCTGTGTAAACCAAGTTAAAATCGGCTATGTGATCTATTATTTTCCGGTTGATTTCTTCGGGTACATTAAAATCAAAACTTCGGTTACCCGCTTCCATATGGAAAATCGGGATGTGCTTGCGTTTCGCCATATAAGCCGATAAACAGGAATTGGTGTCCCCTAAAACCAATAGTGCATCCGGTTTTTCTAACGCTATGATTTCTTCTGTCTTTTTAAAAATATCACCTATGGAAGCTCCTAATGTTTCACGACTTACATTCATAAAATGATCGGGTTTTCGAAGTCCCAAATCCTCAAAAAATATTTCGTTTAATTCGTAATCGTAGTTTTGTCCGGTATGAACGAATATTTGATTGGTGTATTTGTCTAGGAGTTTTATGGTAGCGGATAGGCGGATGATTTCTGGTCTTGTGCCTACTACGGTCATTATTTTTAACTTAGTGATTGGTGATTGGTGCCCTTCGACTTCGCTCAGGGTAAAATTGGTGATTGGTTTCATATAATTTATGATAATTAAATTAGCAATTACTAATTAGGTTGTATGAAAAGTAACAATTAAACTTATTTGCCTCCTTGAGCGCAGTCGAAAGGTTCTTCTTTTAATTAATAGTTTTCGACTGCGCTCAAACTGACATGAAATCTACTTTTCAAATAGCCTCACAGCCTCAAAATAAGTATCCCCATCTTCCGGATTATACTGTTCGTTGATCCAAAAAATGGTATAAAGTTCTTCTTCTCCGATATTGGTAATATTATGTGTGTACCAAATAGGCATATCTACAAAACTAGGGTTTTCTCCATCGAGTTCAAAACTCAGAATTTCATGGGTTCCTATTTTTCTTAATTCTATCCTTGCTTTCCCTTTGATGACTGCAAAGCGTTCTGCCTTACGAGTATGATAGTGGTTCCCCCTTGTAATTCCTGGTACTGTAGTTGAGAAGCTTACCTGTCCGCCACTATTTAATTTTACTGTTTCAACAAAACTTCCTCGATCGTCGGAATGTTTAGTGAGATGAAATGGGAAGAATTCTTTATGATCGATATAACAAAGAAATGTGTTAAATAGGTTTTTTTCGAATTCGTTATCCAAATCTGGGATGATGCCTTTTTGGAAATAGTTTTCTTTATAGGTTTCCAGAAGGTTTAGCACTTTGGATACTTTTATTTTAGTAGTGACTGGTATGTTTGTTGTGACTGGTGATTCGTGATTGGTGACTTGTGACTGGAGCTTAATAAACTGATTGTATATTATTTGAGCTAATTCGCCTACATAAATTAATTTTACTTCTCCATCTGTCTCAATTTTGGGTTGTTCGTTATGGGTTAATTGATGGCAAAAAGTTGCGATAAAAGAGTTGTAATAAGGGTCTCCGAAAGGGCCAAATACATTAGGGATAATTAACCCTGTAAATTTTGCATTGTTCTTTGTTGCCCAAGCTTCTAATAATTTTCTGCCCGCTAATTTTGATTTACCATAGTCATTCTCTTTTTCTTCTTGTGTAGAGGAAGAGAATAAAATATGTGGTGTGGAGTTTGTAGTTTCACATGCCTCAATTAGTTTATTGACTAAATCAATATTTGTATCATAAATTACCTGTGGATCATTATGACGGTTCAATGCTGCTAAATGAACAATTACATCACAGGTTTTTACAAATTCCTGAAGTTGTTCTTTATCATCAAAGAATTCACGTTTGAAAGGAATTCTGGTCACTTCTTTCTTTAAGCCAAGATAGTTGAATAAATGAGTGCCTATAAATCCAGCTTGTCCGGTTATTCCTAATTTCATATTATGATTTATAGAACGCAGATGACACAGATTGTGCTGATTTGCGCTGATTATTTATTTGAAAATATTTTTCTACGTATTTCGGGTTTCTTTCCAAAATTAAGAAGAAGCCCTATTTCTATTTAAGTTGCTTTAAGATAGTTGATAAGCTGAGCCTCATGTTCTTCACGTAAAGATTCTGCAGCTTTCAACTCTATAATTACACATTCATCAACAATTAAATCTGCAAAGTAATCTCCAACCTGCTTTTCTTTGAAGTAAACTTTTATTTGCTTTTGCTTCTCAACAACAAATCCCTTTGATTCGAGTTCCATCATTAATGCATTCTCATACACTTTTTCCAAGAACCCAAAACCTAATTCATTATAGACATCATAAAAACATCCAATAATTGCTGATGTTAATTCTTTATGCTTATAAACTTCCATACTTATCTGTGTTAATCAGCTAAATCAGCATCATCTACGTTCTATTCAGTGAGCCTGCGAACATCCTCCTGAATCTCCAGTAATTTCATCAATAATTCCTTCATTCCCTTTACGTCCAAAATAGTTGTATTGTGTGAATTGTATTCCTCTTTAATTATCACTTTACCTGCTCCTTCACTAACATATTTAGCATAATTTAGGTCTCTATTGTCAGCTGGGATGCGGTAATAGTTATCCAAATCTTCCGTATTTAGCATATCCTCTTTGCTTACTAATGATTCAAATAATTTCTCCCCATGCCGAGTACCAATGTAGTTTATTTCCGATTCCGAATTATATAAGTCTAATAGCGCTTTCGCAAGAACTTCGATCGTTGCCGCTGGAGATTTCTGAACAAAAATATCACCTGGATTCGCATTTTTAAAAGCAAAAAGAACCAAATCTACGGCATCGTCTAAAGTCATCATAAAACGTGTCATATTGGGATCGGTAATAGAAAGTGGTTTTCCTTCTTTTATTTGTTCTACAAATAATGGGATTACACTACCCCGAGAAGCCATTACATTGCCATAACGAGTACCACAGATAATGGTTCCATTAGCGTTGCGAGAACTCGCCACCATTACTTTTTCCATCATCGCTTTGGAGATCCCCATGGCATTGATAGGATACACTGCCTTATCTGTTGAAAGGATCACCACATTCTTCACTTTATGCTGTATGGCAGAATCCAATACATTTTCTGTACCTAATACATTGGTACGTACTGCCTGCATAGGAAAAAACTCGCAAGAAGGAACTTGCTTTAATGCCGCTGCATGAAATACATAATCTACCCCATTCATGGCGGTATCTACCGAGCGTTTGTCTCTTACATCGCCTATATAAAACTTCACCTTTGGGTTCATTAATTTTTTACGCAGATCGTCTTGTTTTTTTTCATCTCTACTGAAAACTCTAATTTCTGAGAATTTATCTGTATCTAAAAATCTGTTTAGCACAGCGTTACCGAAAGATCCTGTGCCTCCGGTTATGAGTAATATGTTTTTATTCATCTATTTAGCTGTTTTTGTTTTCTTATTTCTAATTTTGTTTTTGATAAAAAGTAAAGACCTGGAATAATTATTAATAACATAACATATTGTTCTCTTCCAGTTAGATTTTTAACTAAGCCCAAAATAAAAACTGAAAGAAGTGATAAACCATAATAATAACGAAATTCTTTATCAAATAAATTGAATATAGGTTGAAATATATTTTTAAGAATAAGCAGATAGCCTATAAAGCCAAAAACACCCCAAAGTGCCAATCTACTCATCCAATATAAATGACCTCCATTAACCATTTCATTATAAAAACTACTATTATAACTTGCGTCCCCTACGATAGGTTGTGCGAAAAATACTGTTAATAATTCTGGATAACGAGCATACCTAACCCCCATACCCGTATCTGAAACATTTGAATTGACAATATAACTTGCCATATCATTTAATTTATAATAAACATTGGAATCTGTTGAAAAAGTAGAGCCTATATTGATTAATATGTCTGCATATATTTTTAATGGAATTATACTAAATATTAGTACCAAGCCTATAATCCAAAAAAAAGTGTTTTTCCTGTTTTTAGCACTTACTAAACTCAACACTATCAAAAGCATTCCCACTAAAATATTTGCAAATATTTGCATTTGTATTAAAGTAATTATGAGCACTATAAATATTGACCATAAAAAATTCTTGGAAAAAACTATATTAATCTTGCTTTTTATAAAATAAACTACGATAGGTATAAAAGCTACTAATGAAATAGCAAAACCATAACTTCCAAAGCCTAGTTTATAAAGTGCCGTAAAGCCTTCTAATTTGTCTAGCCCTCCTGAATATGATGCTCTAACAACCATTGGAGCTATCTGTGTAGCAACAATCGTCATTATAGCAGTAATAATAAGAAAATAAACTCCCCATTTAGCCAATCGACCCCAAAAAACAAACTCTCGTGCAGTTAATAAATACACTGCTAAAAAAACAAAAATGATCAAATTATAAAAATCTCCTAAAATAATCTGCTTGTACCAATCGCTTGCAAAATTCCATAAAGTATATTGCAAAATCCCCGCAAATAAAACACCATACATTAAAACACTTATGGACATTTTATGAGAAAGAATTTTAGATTTAAGCAAAATAAAAGATATTAACCCTATTGGTGCCCATAAAAACCTAAAACTGCCTAAATAAGGGACATTATTTGCTACTATCATTAAAGTAGAGGTGATTATTAAAGCAAAAGATAAAAATCTGAAGTATTTTTTTTTATTCATAAATTAAGGTCACTTCATCTTTTGTACCAAACTTAAATACTCATCCCATTCTCCAATATCTTTCCAACTCCCTTCACTTACAGGAAAAACGCCTACTTTGCCATTTCTTTTTTGTATATTTTCAATTAAATGGGTGATATGAAAAAAAGTGTTTTCGGGTATCTCCTCTAATAAATGAGGTTCTAAAATATACATCCCTGAATTTATTTGAAAGGTGAGTTCGGGTTTTTCTATCAATTTAGTCAACACCCCTCCATTGGCAGTTTCAATAGTACCATAAGATATTGGGTAATGTTTTAATGCTGAAATTATTGTTAATTCATTTTTATTTTCTTGATGATATTTTAGAATCTCTCCATAATCTTCATTAATAATAATATCGCAATTGCTGACAAAAAAGGTAGTTTTAATTTTATCCTTAATTAAAAACAAACTTCCTGCAGTTCCCAATGGTTTATCTTCTTGGAAATAACCCAAATTATAATTTTTATTGTTTAGCTCTTTAAAATAATGTTTTATCGTCTCCGCTTTATAATTTACTGAAATTTGAAAATCATTACATCCAACCTCTACAAAACGGTTTATTATTTCTTCAATAATCGTATTTTCACCAATTGGTATGAGAGGTTTTGGAATTACATTTGTAAGAGGTCTCATTCTAGTACCTTTACCTCCAGCCATAATAATAACGGGTAATTTTAAATTGGCTTTTTGTATTTTTTCTTCTTCTCCAAAAACATCTTCCCAAAAATATACATTTACAAGGATCTCTTTTTCGTCAAGTACTGGCATACATTCAATACGGTACTCATTCATTATTTTTTTAACGTCTTTAAAACTATCTGTTTGTTTTGCAACACGTGTGTTTTTTCTTAGGACATCTCTGATAGGACTATTTAATTCACTATTTTTTAAAATGGCTCTTTGAATATCACCAATACTTAGTACATTTAAAAAATTATCTCCATCAAATACAAGAAGTAATTTTTTGTCAATTTTATCCATTTGTTTTAAGGCAACTAATAAAGTTACACCAATATCTATCTTTCGATTTTCAACTTTTCTACCAAACATTATTTTATTTTTTTAGCAGGACTCCCAACGTAAACACCACTTTCAGTGATGTTTTTTGTAACTACTGCTCCTGCTCCAATAATTACATTAGAAACAATTTCTAATTGTTGTAGTACTTGTGTTCCAGTCCCTACTAAAACCTGATTATTTATCTTGACTTCACCTGAAATATTGTTTGTGGGATTGAATACATTATAATTACCAATAATAGAATCATGCCCCACAGTCCCATTTAAATTGAAGATATTAAATGACCCAATTTGAATATCTGTTGTGAAAATATTTCCTGCTGTTAATACATTTCCTTCTCCTAAATTTATCCGATCCCAATCACCAATACAATTCGGATGGATAATATTTGGGAATAATAAATCTTTATTCACTTTAAATTTATTGGCTAATTTTTTTAATAACACGGGGAATCCTACGCCAATAACAACACTAAGAGGTTCATTATAATTCAACAATGTATCATCATTCATAATTACTTGATACTTCCCTACAGCAATTCCAATGTTTTCATCAACAAACCCTAAAAAATTCCAAGTCTGTTTACTCCTATTAATATCATCTAGTAAAAAAGCCATCTCCTTTGCTAATCCACTTGACCCAACAATCACAACATTCTTCATAAAACTTAATTAAATCAAACAGACTTGTAATATTCACTACTCAATCTGCCAAACAATCTTCATTGTAAAAGCCTACTTGATATATTTTACCCTCTTGTGTAGTTGTTGCATTTTTTGCAACAACTGATTCTTTAATTAACTTGCCTTCCTTAAAAGCATTATTAATATAACTTGATATAACAGGTTTACATCTTTCAAATAACATTGACATTTCGTTAAAATGTTATTGGCAAATCAGACCTAGTTAATACTCGTAGTTTAATTTTCATTTTTCGTGCTTTTTATAATCTTTTTATAAATACTCATCATATTTGAGTAAACTTTTTTATTATCAAAAAGTTGAATGGCTTTTTGATAAGCTTTATCTGCAAGTTGCATCTGCTTTTTCTCATTTAATAGAAGCTCTTTCATTTTATTAGCAAGCATCTTCACATTTCCTTTTTCAATAACCTTTATTACTTCTTCCTCATTATTCAAGTCTGGAATTCCACCTACTCCATAAGCTATAACTGGGGTTTTAATAAACATGCTTTCTATTATTGTTCCAGAAATAATATCATTATAAGTTGGTAAAACAGTAATTTTAGATTTTGAAACAATATCGTGTACCTCAGCTTGAGTTGGTAGGAAACCTAACCATTCAATATTCTTATCAACACCATTATCTATCGCTAATTGTTTTAAAAAGCCCATATAAGTAACAGACGTTTTTCCTAATACTGCAAGTTTAACATCTGGCTTTATACTTTTTACATTGGCAAGTGCTATTATTAAATCTTCAATCCCTTTATCTTTTGTAATACGAGCAAAGAACACAAAATCATATTGAGTTTTTCCATTATTTACAACCCCTTTTGGAGGCAATGACACAGGATAGAAAAAGTGATGTAATTTTGTAAAATTATTAAAACTTTTTATAACATTAGCCGTATGATTTATTTGATAAGCAAAGTTATTACAAGTAGAAAGTATTTGTTTTTCTATTTGAGCCTTTTTTTTGTGTTGATTTCCTGTACCACTATTTAAATGAATAAATCCTTGTATAGAAACCAAATGGGGGTATTTATCCTTTATGTCTAATATTGAGGAGCTATAATAAGCATTTTCAGCACCGATAAGGTTAACAATATCTGGGCTAATTTTATCCACCTCTTTAGAAACAAACTTTCGGTTTTGTTTAAAATTAGAAAAATAATCCCATTTAAAAAAACCTGGCCAATGTCTGCCGTAAATGGGAATATGTGCATTAAAAAAAGTATAGTGAATATTACCCTCAGTATAACGAAACACTCTTTTTTTAAGATACTCTATAGGAGAAATAATATATAATTCGACTTCTGGTCTATCTTTAAATTGTAAAATCAAATCTCTTACCCAAGGGGCAAATTCGCTTCCTTTTTTTCGCAGAGGTAGTTTATCATCAAGAGATTTTTCATAGAAATGACAAATCCAAACCACTTTTATTTTTCGATTATCACTCATTATTTAAGAAGTCTTTTTATCTTTCTTATTACACGTGAATAGAAGGGTATTCTATTCCCTATAATATGTTTTTTAAAATGATATTTGTCGTAGGCATCAAAACATTCTATCTTTTGGGGATGATGATTCACTTTAAAAGACTCATCAAAAGGCAAATTATGAAATTTACTTTCCCCTCGTGCATGAAGACCAAACACTCCTATATTCGAAGATAAATTTACTCTTGGAATGATTGATAATCTATTTTTGATTCGGTGCTGATAAAGCGCCATAAAATCCCAAGTATTTTGTCCTACTCCTCTTTCTTTCATTTTTTTAAAAAGCTTCTGATAGTACCTTGCCTCTTTATTACTATTGGTTATTGTTTTGAGAAATGATAGCGTTAGGTGTTCTTCGCTTATTTCTGCATTTAAATCAAAATCATTCCAAACCCTACGCCAGGTAGCCCAGCCCCATGAATGTCCATATTTAGCAAAAAAATAATCCTTATTATTATTATTATTAGATAATTCTAAAGGTGTAAAATTATTGCTTGTAATTGTACCAATCTGATCATCATTTTTATATTTAATTAACATTTCTTGTGCAAACTCAAAAAAAGCGATAGGAGCAACAATATCATCTTCAAGAATAATAACATATTCCTCTGTTTCAAATACCCATGAAATTGCTGAGGAAACTGTAATTTCTGCCCCTTTATTACTTATGTTTATTTTATAGTGAACTTCACAATCCCAATCTATATTTTCTATAATAGACTGAACTTTACTGCATGCTTCACGTTCACCTTCTTTATTATTTCTTGGCCCATCGAGGGCTATAAATAGTTTTTTAGGTTGTGCTTTTCGTATTCTATCAAAAACAATTAACGTTGTTTTTGGTCTATTGAATGCTATTAATAAAACTGGTGTAAATATCATTTTCTAATTTTATTTAACATCCTTACGTACATTTTTTTTATCACCAATCTTTCCTTATTCTTTAAACCAATAAAAATAATAGTAAATATTGTTACAATACCTACAAATAGTAATATTGAAAAGGTTTTATATATGTTATCATTTATGAGAAATGACAACATATAAAGAGGAAGAACAATCGTTAAAACAAAACTAATTTTCTTCAAAGAGCTTTTATAAAAACCCAATATACTAAAAGTTGTAAGCTGCTGGAGAATTATCAACTGTAATAGAAATATAGTTACTGTTGATAGTATAAATGCAAACACCACTACATAAGGGGGTAAACCCATTTTAAATAAAAAATAGGTTAAGGGTAAAATAGCTAAAGACAAAATAGTATAAGCAATTTGAAATTTTTTTATTTTACCGGTGGCTTGAATCATTGCATCTAAGCCCCCCCCAAGTGATGCAATTAGGCCTTCAAGAATCATTAAAACAGCAAAACTAGATGTGTAGGCAGGAACCTCTCCCAGCCAAAGTTTAAGAATTGGTTCAATACCTATAATCATCGGCACCGCAGGAATCAACATCATAAAAAATGTATAACGAGGTATGGCGTATGCAAGTTCAAGTGTACGAGTTTCATCACCTCCACTATAAGATTTGGTAATTTGCGGTACTGCTGCTTGACTTAGGTTTGTTGCAAACATCCTTATAAAGGTATTGAGTTGGTTTGCTATACCGTAGGCTGCATTAACTACCGTACCATAAAACAAGTTTAAGATAATTGTTGTTCCTTGTAGTTTTCCTATGCTAGCAATAGCACCAATCATAATCCACATTGTGTATTTTAACATGGAAATATATTCTTCTATTCGTTTTTGAAAGTGCCATTTTACAATTTGTTGGTATTTATAAACCGAATATGAGAAAAATAACAGCGGTGGCACTAACATTACAAAGAACATAAGTACCGCGAAATATCTCAACTTATTACCGATATAATATATTAGTAGGATTACCAAAACAAGTTTTAATAAGGCCCTAATTATTTCTATACTCACTCTAACCACAAATTTTTCCTGGGCTGTGATTAATGCTTGAAAAGGAACTGCCAAAATAGAGAAAGCTGTTGCAAGTACAGAGAATCTGAGTACAAAGATTGCATCAGGTATTTTTACAGTATCAACATTTAAATAATGATGAATATAGTATATTCCTACTGTTTCTGCAAAGATAACTAATGCAAGCACTAGCATAATATGGATAATAAGAGTGATATTAAATATTTTATTCACTTCACCCTTTTCACCTCGTCCTAGTTCAACTGCAATATATCTATAGGAGGTGGCAATCATTGTTGTATTAAGAAAATTCATCATTGCAACTATTCCTCCTACAACAGCATACAAACCAAAATCCGAAGCACCTAATTCTTGTAAGATTATTCTAGCCGAAAAAAGCCCTATTACAGTTGTTATTACCAACCTTATATATAGTACAATGGTGTTTTTTGCTATCTTCTTATTTTCACTCAATGTGTTACCTCTTAAATTACTGTACTAGTTATATTAACCACACGATCTGCCAACCATTCTGCATTTGACAAATCACCTTTTTGACAATCTTTAAACATAGGTAGTCTATTCATTAATTCCCAAATAGGCCGTGTCATAATTCCTGCTTTGTTGGTTTCTTCTAAAAAATAATCTCTTTGTATTCTGTCTTTAAGTAGAACTGCATTTAACCAATAATTGGCTTTTGTGTTTTCTTTTTCTGTAACAAATTTAATAGCTGTACCTGCAAAGAAGTTCGTATATTCTTTAGCTAATTTACGTTTCTTTTTAATAAAATTGGGTAATTGCTCCATTTGAGCCACTCCTAAAGCTGCCGCTAAATTGGTCAAGCGATAGTTATACCCAACAATATCATGAATATAATCCCATTTGTGTGCTACTTTTGCTGTGGTAGTAATATGTTTTGCTTTTATAGCTAATTGTTTATCATCTGTAATTAGCATACCTCCCCCTCCTGTGGTAATGGTTTTGTTGCCATTAAAACTTAAGGTTCCAAACAAGCCAAAGGTTCCCGTATGTTTTCCTTTGTAGGTACTCCCTAGGCTTTCTGCTGCATCTTCAATTAAAGTAATATGGTATTCATCGCAAATTACTTTTATTTCAACAATTCTACATGGATGGCCAAAAGTATGCATGGGAATGCAAGCGGAAACTTGTTTGCCTGTTTTCTTGTTAATTGTTTCGTGTTGATTTGTTGAATTGTTGAATCGCTGAATTGTTGATTGTTCTAACCATGTTTTGAGTGCTTGAGGTGATAAACCCATGGTCTCTTTATCTACATCGACAAAAACAGGTTTTGCTCCCGTGTAAGAAATTGCATTTGCTGTAGCAATAAAAGTAAGAGGTTGCGTTATTACCTCATCATTTTCTTTTACACCTGATAACAATAATGCTATATGCAATGCAGCAGTACCATTAACAGTTGCAATTGCATATTTTGCACCTGTATACTCTACCATCATTTCTTCAAATTGATTTACATATTTACCAACACTTGAAACAAAGGTTGAATCTATACATTCCATTAGGTATTTCTTCTCATTTCCGCCAAAAGTTGGCTCATGAAGTGGAATAAAACCTGTTGGTTTGTTATAGGTTTTTCGAATGAAATTTATTGTTTCTTGGTACATTATGTGATTTTGAGGTTGCTTCGGTCGTTCCTCCCTCGCAAAGTCGTAGTTCGGTTCATGGTTCGGAGTTGTGACAGTGAGGTTGCCACGTCAGCCTATCGGCTTCCTCGCAAAGTCTTGGTTTTGTTGTTGCTTTTATTTTTTTACATCTTAGCGTCTAAATACTTTCCAACTTCCTTATGTCCAAAATCAGGAATCATTTTAAAGAACAAATCAACTATTTGTTGTTTATTCCATTGTTTGCCTGCTTTTAATTTGGTGATCGTGTTTTTAAAAAGCTTTAATTTGTCATCATCAATATGAAGCTCATTTTTAATAATCCCGAGGTTTTCAAAACGATCCATATTCAAAGTTTCTTTATTAGTATAGAACTCTTCAAAATCCTTTTCCCCTGTAGTATCACTTTTTGTAAATAAGCAAGGCCACACTTCGACTCCGCTCAGTGCAAGTTTGTTTTTATTATTAATATCAAAATATTGTCTTGCTTCTTCCTCGGTTTGACAGATATATGGTTCTAATCCTTTTGCTTTTAAATATTTCACTGCAATTTCAGAAAAAGTAGTTAAATGTATATTTTCATTAAGTTTAGGGAAGTAAATATCTCTATTTTCACCAAAAATACAGGACATTAAACAAAGTTCACCTGCCTCTTTTGGGATTACAAAATATCTTTTAATATCGTTAGGAGCTACTATGGGTTGATTTTTCTCTATGCGTTTATTGAAACCATGTAATAAAGAGCCGTCTGAAAAGGCTACATTGGCAAAGCGTGCCATAGAAACATTTATCTCTTTGCTTCTTCGGTTTACAAACATTTCCATAATTCGTTTAGAAGCTCCCATCATATTGACTGGGTTTGCTGCTTTATCTGTTGAAACACAAAAATATTTTTTCACCCCATTTTCAATACTTTGTTGAAGGGTTTTATCTGTGTTAAAAATATTGGTATCAATCATGCGCATTAAAGTGAAGGGGTCTTTTTCACTACGTACATGTTTTAAAGCAGAAAGGTTTAAAACATAATCATAAGCCCCGTCTGCTTTCCAGAAAGCATCATATTCAACAGCACCTACATCCAATGCGAAAGTTTGAAAATCGCCTTTAATGTATCCAAAAGAACTTCTGATATCTCGCACTAGCTCTACCATATTATTTTCAGAAATATCAACTACATGCAATTTCAACGGATTGCGTTTAAATATTTCTTTAGTCACCGCTTGTCCAATAGAACCAGCACCTCCAATCACTAAGAATTTAGAATTAGATACTATTTTTTCTAATTCTTCTTTGTGGGCTTGAATATCTTTAGTGAAGAGTTCTTTAGTTCTTCCTATTAAGTTTAGCATGGTTTTTATTGCTTATGATTCCCTTAAATGAATGTGTGCTCAGCTTATTTTTGTCAAAGCTCTATTGAGGTTTTATGTGTTAGTCTTGGGGTTGCTTCGGTCGTTCCTCCCTCGCAAAGTCTTGGTTCTATTGTTACTTTATAGGTGTGATGGAAGAGGTTGCCACGTCAGCCTATCGGCTTCCTCGCAAAGTCTTGGTTTTGTTGTTGCTTTATGGGTGTGATGGGGAGGTTGCCACGTCAGCCTATCGGCTTCCTCGCAAAGTCGTAGTTCGGTTGTTGATTTGGAGTTGCTCTATTAATTGTTTAGTGTGTAGGTACCTCCAAAGCTGTATTGTATTTGGTTGGTTGCTTCACTAGACAAGCCAAATTTACCTTGTGCATTTACATAGAAGGCAAATCTTTCGGAAAACCAATAATTAAGTCCTAAACCTATATTCGTGGTCATAGTACTTACAGCAGGTTTAGACAACTCTATCTGTGTTTCTTCGTATATTACTTTATGTTCCCCAATATTAGTATATCCAAGACCAAGAAAAACATAAGGTTCCAATCTGTTCAGTTTTAATAGTTCTCTAAAGGAGTATTTTGCAATGACATCTGAGGCAAAATAAGTTGCTTCATTGTCTTTTAAAATAATACCACTATCAATATTTTTACCCTCTTTGTACTTGTTTAAAGAAAATACCGTAGCAATGCTAATTTTATTATTAAAGTAATATTCAACACTTAAAGCAAAAGGGTTGCCGAAGTTCCAATTATCAGAAGCATTAAAAAGTTCTTCAAAACCAAGACCTGAATCTGCTACAATATTGAGTCCAAGACCAATATTTATGTCATTTTTCTGGTGGACTACATCGCGTTTACTCCAACCAGATTGTGCATTTACAAGATTAATAGTCAATGCAATAAAAAATAAATTTAAGATAAGATTTTTCATTATTTCTTTTATTTAGTGGTTAATAAATACTGTTTCGAAAATCGAGTTACAGTTGAGTTTATTTTTATGTTTTTTACTAATATCATGTGTGATTTCTGTACAAGGTACTATTAATTTGTTTTTTCCTCTATGCAATGTCACCATTACTTTTGATTCTAATTTTTAGCATACCAACCTGCCTTTTAAATAGTTACCGTTGCCCAACAGAATCTGCAGTTCCTAATACTGACCTAGACTTTGCCTATAGATTTGATTTTTTTTATAAGAGTTATTTGCTCTTTTTATTAGGTCTAGTATGGTGTTTATCGTTTATAATTTCCGTTAAATGGATGTGCGCTCAACTTATGTTTTGCCAAAGGATGATAATCTCCTAGTAAAGGAGTTAAGGTTGTATTTCGGATCTCATGTACAATTTGCACCGAAGTCATGGCATCCTGTAAACCAAAGCCATTGCCTTCAAGAATGCGTTGGTAACTTTTGGTATGTAAGTCGAAAAAACCATCGCTAAATTCTATTTCTTTTCCGTCCACGGTAATACTACGATAAGTTCGTTGTCCTTTTGCTTTGATCTCTTCTGGGATTAAATCGTAATTGATGGATAAAAACCAGCGTACTCTGGCTTGTTTAAACTCAAAATAACCTGCGGCACGATCGTGGTTGTGTTGGTGTACTATATTTTTTTGTAAAGGTCCAAACACCAAAGCAAGCATATCGAAAAAATGCACCCCTATGTTAGTGGCAATACCACCAGATTTAGACAGGTCACCTTTCCAAGAAGTATAATACCAATGACCTCGTGAAGTAAGGTAAGTTAAATCTACATCGTAGATTTTATCTTTAGGCCCATTTTCTATTTGTTGTTTTAAAGCAATAATACTTTCGTGCAAACGCAATTGCAAAATGGTATGTACCTTTTTTTGGTGTTCTTTCTCTATCGTTTCTAAAGCTTCAATATTCCAAGGGTTGAGTACCAATGGTTTTTCACAAATGGCATGAGCACCTTGCCGTAAAGCAAAACGAATATGAGCATCGTGTAAATAGTTGGGAGTACATATACTTACATAATCTAATGAAAAGTTATGCTGTCTTTTTAATTTTTCAATATGCCTATCAAAACGTTCAAACTCCACAAAGAAGTTTGCATTGGGAAAAAAACTATCCATAACCCCTACAGAGTCAAACTTATCCACTGCAGCCACTAAATTATTATTGGTTTCTTTTATAGCTCTTAAATGTCTAGGAGCTATATAACCCGCAGCTCCAATTAATGCAAAGTTTTTCATGTGTTCTATTTTATTTTTTATCGGTAACACCTGCTGTTCGCTATTAATCATTTTCTTAAGGGATGAAAACTTTCATATGCTCGGTTCATGTGTTCAAGTTTTTATTTTTTATCGGTAACACCTGCTGTTCGCTATTAATCATTTTCTTAAGGAGTGAAAACTTTCATATGCTCGGTTCATGTGTTCAAGTTTTTATTTTTTATTGGTAACACCTGCTGTTCGCTATTAATCATTCTCATAAGGGATGAAAACTTTCATATGCTCGGTTCATGTGTTCTATTTTATTTTATTCGTTTTACTAAGTTGTTTTCTAAACTATATTCTTGTGCGCTTTCTTTACAAATCGCTATCCCCTCTTTATTAAAATCTAGACGGTGTCCATATTCACTTACCCAACCTATTTGTTTTGCAGGGTTGCCAACTACCAGCGCAAAATCTGCAACTTCTTTAGTTACCACAGCTCCTGCTCCAATAAATGCATATTTTCCTATGGGATTACCACAAACGATGGTCGCATTTGCTCCAATACTTGCTCCTTTTTTAACAAGGGTCTCTAGGTATTGAGACTTCCGGATAATGGCACTGCGAGGATTGATTACATTGGTAAAAACCATAGAAGGGCCTAAAAAAACATCGTCTTCGCAGGTAACTCCTGTATAAATAGAAACATTGTTTTGAACTTTTACATTGTTTCCTAAAATTACTTGAGGGGAGATGACTACATTTTGTCCAATATTACAGCCTATACCTACTTTACAATCAGACATTAAATGACTAAAATGCCAAATCTTTGTTTTGGCTCCTATTATTACATTTTTATCTATGATGGCGGTTTCGTGGTGGTAGAACTCTTTTTTCATGTTGGTTTTAGGCTTTATTGTGTTAGTCTCTA
>JASFZG010000115.1:0-18257 GCA_046055745.1 Flavobacteriaceae bacterium
CAATTTCAGATAAATCCTTTGTGGTTGTTTGGTGAAAGTTTTAAGCAATATGTTGCTGCAAATGGAGCAGATGTGAGCCCAAAAGTAATTACCCTTAATGAAGACAATACCGATGCTATTGTGTTGGTAAATCAGAAGGCAGCAGCGGGTTATCCGCATAATATTCAAGATGTAGATTGGTATCAAACATTGCCGGTTTTTAATTTGCCATTGCCACAATATCGCAATGCGACTTATAGAGGTTTTCAAGTGGAAGGAGATAGTATGTTGCCAAATATTCGTCCGAATGATTGGGTTTTAGGAAGAGCAGTTTCAAATGTTTCGGAAGCTTCCGATAATAAAATTTATATTGTAGTTTTACTTGATTCGGTGTTAGTAAAAAAGCTTCACAAAATAAATGACCCTTCAAGAATTAGATTGATTTCTTTAAATGAAGAATACTTGCCTATTGAAGTAAAAGTGAATGATATTCAAGAATTATGGCAAGTGAATAGTAAACTTACTTTTGGTATTGAAGAGCAATCTGAAAGTAATTTACTGAAACAGTTGCAACAATCGATGGAAGATTTAAAAGGACAAATAAAAGGGCTTAATTAGATTTTTATACTTCTAGATTTTCAATATAACTCATCACTTTTTCTGTAGCACCTACATTGTCTTGAATGTATTTTTTAGTAATAACACCAGATTTTTTTCTAAAAGCCTCATCATTTACCAACTTAAATAATATAGCAGAACATCCCAAAGACATTTTTACAGAAAACAATCCTTTTAATTCTTGAAGTTCTTTTGCTTCAGGGAAATTATCAAAATTATTTCCAATCACAATCGGAACCCCAAAAGTAGCAGGTTCTAGAATATTGTGTAATCCAGTTTTTCCCATTGCACCACCAACATAAGCAACATCGGCATAGCTATAAATTTTGGTTAAGATTCCAACGGTATCAATAATAAAAACCTTATAATCGGTTAAGTTTTTTTCTTCTTTTTCAGAAAATAAAACTGTTTTCTTTTCAATATTCATTTTTAGATCTTCAATTCTAGAAGGTTTAACTTCGTGAGGAGCAATAATAAACTTCACTTTATCGGAAGCATTATTAATATATTCCAACAAAATACTATCGTCTTCTGGCCACGTACTTCCAAGAACAGCACATATTTTATCTTGTTTGAAATCTGCTATAAAATCTAAGGAATTATCTTGTTTTAACTGACTATGAACTCTATCAAAACGAGTATCACCACTTATCGAAACGTTTTCAATTTGAATAGATTCTAATAGTTTTTTGGACGCTTCATCTTGTACAAAAAAATGATCTATGTTTTTCAATGCACTTCGCATAAAACTTCCGTAAGCTTTAAAGAAAATTTGATTTTCTCTAAATAATCCCGAAACCAACAGCGTAGGAATATTGTTTTTCTTCAGTTGAAAAAGGTAGTTTGGCCAAAATTCATATTTTACAAAAACGGCTAACGATGGATGAATAAGCTTGATAAACTTCTTTGCATTTCCCTGAGTATCTAAGGGTAGATAAACCGTAATATCTCCTATAGAATTGTCCTTTTTTACCTCAAAACCTGAAGGTGAAAAAAAGGAAACCACTAATTTATGGTTCGGATACATTTTTTTGGTAGCTTCCATAATCGGAACTCCCTGTTCATATTCTCCCAAAGAAGCACAATGAAACCAAATGGTTTTATCTTCGAGTTTTATCTGGCTTTTTAAGGTTTTAAAAACAGATCTTCTTCCTTTAACAAAAAGCTTCATTTTAGGATTAAAAAACTGAGTAAACCAAATAAATAGTGAACTTATAGAAATGGAAAGGTTGTATAAAAAATTCATCTGCTAAAACTGAAATGCAAAAATACGTTTCTTTAGTGAATTACATGGTTTGCCATTTCATTTTTGTAATTTTGTAAAACGTTTACTTAAAATATAAGTTACCCGCTTTCTCGGGCAATAGATATGAAAAAAATCCAAATGGTTGACCTTAAGGGTCAGTACGCAGCAATAAAAGAAAGGGTAGATTCGTCTATCTTAAATGTAATTGAAAACACTGCTTTTGTAAATGGACCTGAGGTTCATGCTTTTCAGAAAGAATTAGAAGAGTATTTAGGAGTAAAGAATGTGATTCCTTGCGCTAACGGAACCGATGCATTACAAATTTCAATGATGGGACTTGGTTTAAAACCGGGAGATGAAGTAATCACAGCCGATTTTACTTTTGCAGCAACAGTAGAAGTAATAGCACTTCTGGGCTTAACTCCGGTTTTGGTAGATGTAGATCCAGTGACTTTTAATGTTGATGTGGAGGCTATTAAAAATGCAATCACACCAAAAACGAAAGCGATAGTTCCGGTTCATTTATTTGGCTTAGCAGCTAATATGGATGAAATTATGGATTTAGCAAACGAGTATAATTTATATGTAATTGAAGATAATGCCCAAGGAATTGGCGGTTATTATTCTTCAAAAGACGGTTCGAAAAAGAAAACGGGAACGATAGGTCACGTTGCCTCTACATCGTTTTTTCCTTCTAAAAATTTAGGCTGTTATGGAGATGGCGGTGCGATTTTTACCAATGATGATGATTTAGCTCACATCATTAGAGGAATTGTAAATCACGGAATGTATGAGCGTTATCATCACGATGTGGTTGGTGTAAATTCAAGATTAGATTCTATTCAAGCAGCAGTTTTAAGAGCAAAACTTCCTAATTTAGATGGATATAATAAAGCTCGAAGAACTGCAGCAGCAAAATATACCAAGGCTTTTGAAGGACAAGAAAACATCATCACACCTACTTGTTTCTGTGATGCTTCAGATGCAAATAAAGAAAATTGCGATTGCCACGTATATCATCAATATACTTTGAAAATTGTAAATTCAGACAGAGATGCTTTGGCAAAACATTTAAATGAAAACGGAATTCCATGTGGAGTATATTATCCAATTCCGTTGCATCTTCAGAAAGCATATTTAGATGAAAGATATAAGGAAGAAAACTTTAAAGTGACCAATCAATTAATAAAAGAAGTAATTTCTTTACCGATGCATACCGAGTTGGACGATGAGCAAATTGAGTTCATTACTTCAACGGTAATTAATTTCGTAAACAAATAATAAATGAGTAAAATTTTGGTAACGGGAGGATTGGGATATATTGGTTCTCACACTGTAGTTGAATTACAAAGTGCAGGTTTTGAAGTGGTAATTATCGATAATCTTTCTAATTCTTCTATGGAAGTAATTGACGGAATTGTAAATATTTCAAAGAAAAAACCATTGTTTGAAAAATTAGATCTTCGGAATAAAACCGAAGTTTCAACTTTCTTTCAGAAGTATCAAGATATCGAAGGAATCATTCATTTTGCAGCAAGTAAAGCAGTAGGAGAGAGTGTTGAGAATCCGTTGTTGTATTATGAAAACAATCTAAATACATTGATTTATTTGCTTCAAGAATGCAATAAAAATGAAATTAATAATTTTATTTTCAGTTCTTCTTGTACGGTTTATGGTGAGCCAGATTCATTACCAATTAATGAAACTGCTCCCGTTAAAAAAGCAACTTCTCCCTACGGAAATACAAAACAGATTAGTGAAGAAATTATTTTTGACACTTGTTCAGTAAGTAATTTGAAGTCGATTGCCCTTCGTTATTTCAACCCGATTGGAGCTCACGAATCAACTGAAATAGGAGAACTACCATTAGGAGTTCCTCAAAATTTAGTACCATTTATTACACAAACTGCTGCTGGATTAAGAGAGCAGCTTTCGGTTTTTGGTGATGATTATCCAACGCCAGATGGTTCTTGTGTTCGTGATTATATTCACGTGGTAGATTTGGCAAAAGCTCACGTGGTGGCGCTTCAACGTCTTTTAGATAATAAAGGCGCAACTAATTTTGAATTCTTTAATATCGGAACCGGAACAGGAAGTTCTGTATTAGAAGTAGTCAATGCTTTTGAAAAAGTAACGGAGCAAAAACTAAATTATAAGATTGTTGATAGACGTGTTGGTGATGTGATTTCAGTATATGCAGATACTAAAAAAGCAAATGAAGAATTAGGCTGGAAGTCTGAAAAATCGATGGAAGAATCCCTTTTGTCTTCTTGGAATTGGGAAAAGAAAGTGAGGGGCTTATAACTGATTTGTATTTGTGTCAGGTTGAGTGCAGTCGAAACCTACTTCGTGTCCAAATGGTAAATAATTAGTTCTCGACTGCGCTCGAAATGACAGTTTAAAATATAGAATCTTTTAAAACATGTAAATTTTATTATTTATTAAAAACAACCTTATGAAACGATTATTACCACTAGTATTACTAGCCGCTTTTTTCACAGCAAACGCCCAAGACACCTATCTGCAATGCGGAAAAATTATCGATACCAAAAACGGTAAAGTTGTAGAAAACAAAACAATTGTTGTTTCAGGAAATAAAATTAAAAGTATTGAAGATGGATTTGTTTCAGGTTCAAATTCAGAAGACACGGTGATCGATTTAAAAGATAAAACGGTGATGCCGGGTTTGATCGATCTACACGTTCATATTGAAAGTGAATACAATCCAAGAATTTATTTAAGTAGGTTTATTGATAATGATGCGGATGTGGCATTTCAATCAACCGTTTATGCAAAAACTACTTTACAAGCGGGATTTACAACGGTTAGAGATTTAGGCGGAACGGGTGTAAATATTTCACTTCGGAATGCAATTAACAGTGGAAAAATAGTAGGTCCAAGAATATTTACCGCAGGAAAAGCAATAGGAACCACAGGAGGTCACGCAGATCCAACCAACGGAATGCGAAAAGAATTAATGGGAGATCCAGGTCCAAAAGAAGGAGTGATTAATAGTGTCGATGATGCTAAAAAAGCAGTACGACAACGTTACAAAGATGGAGCCGATGTGATTAAAATTACTGCAACTGGAGGTGTGTTAAGTGTTGCCAAAAACGGACAAAATCCTCAGTTTACTTTAGAGGAGATTCAATCGATTTGTGAAACCGCTAAGGACTACGGAATGACAATTGCAGCACACGCCCACGGTGACGAAGGAATGCGTCGTGCAATTATTGGAGGTGTTACTACTATTGAACACGGAACTTTAATGTCTGAAAGCACAATGGATTTAATGAAAGAACACGGAACCTATTATGTGCCGACGATTACCGCAGGAAAAGCAGTAGCTGATAATGCAAAAATTAAAGGATTTTATCCAGAAATTATTGTTCCAAAGGCTTTAGAGATTGGACCTAAAATTCAGAATACATTTAAAAAAGCATATAAAAGAGGCGTAAAAATTGCCTTCGGAACCGATGCAGGAGTATATCCTCACGGAGATAATGGTAAAGAATTTGCATATATGGTGGAAGTGGGAATGCCAGAAATGGAAGCTATCCAATCGGCAACCATCACCAACGCTTCTATTTTAGGAATGACAGATGAATTGGGACAATTAGCAGAAGGATTTCTAGCAGATATTGTTGCAGTTAATGATGATCCAACACAAAATATTCACACGATGGAAAATGTGGTTTTTGTGATGAAAGATGGAATTGTTTATAAGAAATAAATTATCAGATCTCACAGGTTTTCCTCCTACGATAAATCTTCGGAGGAAAACCTGTGAGGTCTTTTTTATAAATTACTCAGGTAAAATAGCTTTTTCAGTAGCAACACTTCTATCAATTTTTCGGAATAATCCTTGTAAAACATTTCCAGGACCTACTTCAACAAATGTGGTAGCCCCATCAGCAATCATTTGTTGCATGCTTTGTGTCCATTTTACAGGAGCAGTTAATTGAGAAACTAAATTTTTCTTAATTTCTGAAGGATCAGTAACTGCTGTTGTACTTACATTTTGATAAATAGGACAAATAGGGCTTGAAAATAAGGTATTTTCAATTGCAGCAGCTAATTCTTCTTTTGCAGGCTCCATTAAAGGGCTGTGAAAAGCGCCACCAACAGGTAGTACTAAGGCACGTCTAGCACCAGCTTCTTTCATAGCTTCACAAGCTAAATTAATTGCATCCACATCACCAGAAATCACTAACTGACCAGGGCAATTATAATTGGCAGCCACAACAATTCCGGGAGTGTCGGCACATATTTTTTCTACTACTGCATCTTCTAAACTTAAAACAGCAGCCATGGTGGAAGGTTGTGCTTCACAGGCTTTTTGCATTGCCAAAGCTCTTTTGGATACTAGTTTTAATCCGTCTTCAAAAGCCAAGGTTTTGTTGGCAACTAAAGCTGAAATTTCTCCCAATGAATGCCCAGCAACCATATCAGGTTGAAAACTTTCTCCTAATACTTCCGCTAAAATTGTGGAATGTAAAAAGATGGCAGGTTGTGTTACTTTGGTTTCTTTTAGTTCTTCGGGAGTTCCTTCAAACATTATTTTCATAATATCGAAACCTAAAATGTCGTTTGCTTGATTGAATAATTCTCTCGCTTTAGCAGAGTTATCGTATAAGTCTAAGCCCATTCCTGTAAATTGAGCTCCTTGTCCTGGAAAAATATATGCTTTCATATTTATTGCTCCGATTTAATCGGAGTATCTTTTTAATTAAACTTCAATTGTTGTTATTTAAATTCAAATCTGAATTGAATCGCAAAAATAAACTATTAAATTTATTTCCTAATAAATGTCTGATAGGAGAAGTCAAATTGATGTTTTTCATCTTGAGAATGCTGTTCTTCTGAAATCAGTTTCCATTTATCAGATGGAATATCAGGAAAGAAAGTATCTGCTTCAAATTCACTATTCACTCTGGTAAGTTCAATTTTATCAGCAAGATTTATTCCTATTTTATAAATTTCACCACCTCCAATAATAAAAGCTTGATCGTCGTTTTTTGCAATTTTTAAAGCTTCATCCATTGAATGGACAACGATGGCACCTTCAGGGTTATAATTTTTATTTCTGGTAATCACCAAATGAATCCGATTAGGCAACGGCTTCGGAAAAGATTCAAAAGTCTTGCGTCCCATAATAATATGATGACCCGTAGTTAGTTTTTTGAAACGTTTAAAATCGTCGGGTAAATGCCAAACTAAATCGTTGTCTTTTCCTAATTCATTATTTATTCCTGCGGCTGCGATGATGGTAATCATAATCTTTCTTTTGGTTCTGGATTGGATTCTTCGGTTACAGGAGTTGTAGTTATTTCTTTTTCTACTTGTTTTTCAAGTTCAGCTAACTTTTTTTCTTGTAATGATTTCAATTTTTCTAATTGACGGTGCTCCCATTCTTTTCCCATAAATCGGTTTTTAACCAATACATTAAAAACGTGTGTAAGTAATAGGAAAGCCCAAATTACAATTGCCCAAACATACCAATTATAATCAATAAATTTGAACTCTTTTCCTATTCCTAAAGCAAGGTTAATAATCGCTAAAATTATAGCGCCAACTACAAAATAAATAAGATGAGAGAGTAACCCTTTTTTCTGATTGATGCGTTCTTGAGCATATTCATATTGCTCACGTTGTTCGGCTTCAATTCGGGATTCTTTTTTAGATTTTGAAAACATAGTTGTGATATTAAGTCTAAAGTAAAGATATTAATAATTCTGAATTTAGAATTCTGAATTCAAAATTATATTGCAACTGCTCCTTTAATATGTGGATGATGTTCGTAGTTTTCTAGTTTAAAATCTTCAAAAGTGAAATCGAAAATATTTTTAATGTCTGGATTCAATATCATTTTTGGTAATGGTTTTGGATCTCTTGATAATTGTAAATCAACCTGTTCTTGGTGGTTGCTGTAAATATGAGCATCGCCAAAAGTGTGGATAAAATCTCCTGCTTCCAATCCACAAGCTTGTGCCATCATCATCGTAAATAAAGCATAGGAAGCTATATTAAAAGGAACACCTAAAAATATATCTGCACTACGTTGGTACAGTTGACAAGATAATTTACCATCAGCTACATAAAACTGAAAAAATGCGTGACAAGGAGGAAGTGCCGCTTTTCCGTTAGCAACATTTTCTGAAAAAGATTTACTAGTGTCTGGTAAAACGGATGGATTCCAAGCAGAAACTAACATTCTTCTACTATCTGGGTTTTTCTTGATGGTCTCAATTATTTCTGAAACCTGATCGATATCATCACCATTCCAATTTCGCCATTGATAACCATAAACAGGACCTAAATCTCCGTTTTCGTCTGCCCATTCATTCCAAATTCGAACTCCATTTTCTTGAAGATATTTAATATTGGTATCTCCTTTTAAAAACCAAAGTAGTTCGTAAACAATTGATTTTAAATGTAGTTTTTTAGTAGTAACCATAGGGAAACCTTCACTTAAATCAAATCGCATTTGGTAACCAAAAACACTTTTGGTTCCTGTGCCTGTTCTGTCTTCTTTTAAGGTTCCGTTTTCAAGAACGTGCTTTATAAGGTGGTGGTATTGTTTCATAATATGCCCGCGAAAACGGGTATCTGTTTAATTAATGAAGTTTTTTATGAGATTCTTAGCTACGCTCCGAATGACATATTGTTCGGCAATAAAAATAAAAAAAAGACCATTATTGAAACCTGTTGAATGATTAATGATATGAAAAGTTATTAACGAATATAATTTTCGTATATTGAAGGAACTTTTCTGGCTTAAATTAATTTATTATGAAGTATGTGGTGATTTTATGTTGTTTGGTTTTTTCTTTAAAATCTTTTTCTCAAGAAGAAGAACTTTATTATTATGATTGGCGTTTGTATGGTTTAAATATTGATGGTCAAAACTACTCACCTCCTTCAAATGGAGAGGTTTCAGATGTTATTTTGGAATTTAGAAATAACCCAGAAAGTTTAATTACAAATGTTTGTAATAATTTGGAAGGAGAGCTTGTTTATGATAATACTAATATCAATTTTACTTTTCCAAATGGGACTACTACTACGCTAATAGAATGTGAAAACCCTGATAATTCAACTTTTGAAGTTCTTTATTTTAATTTTTTTAATGATAACATTAACACCCCATTTCCCTATTTAGTAGGACATGTTGATTTTCCAGAGTGGTGGTTTTTAATTATTTATAATGAAAATGGAGATTATGCAGAATATGAACAGTATATTTTATCTTCCAATGATAACTCAATATTAGATTTCTCATTGCTTCCAAATCCAACTGAAACCGAATTTTATATTTCAACTACTTCTAAATTGGGAGATTATTCTGTTTTACTTTATGACATTACCGGAAAATTAATACTTTCTGAAGAAAAAAGATCTTTAAATAAACCAATCAATATTCAATATCTAAAAACTGGAATTTATTTTGTTTCTATTTCAGATGAATCTGGAAATGTTTCAGTGAAAAAAATAATTAAAAAATAAATCTACCCAATAATCATCCCAGCAATAGTTGCTGAAATTAACGAAGCAATACTACCACCGATTAAAGCTTTCATTCCAAATTTAGATAATGTTTTACGTTGTCCAGGTGCTAAAGATCCAATTCCTCCAATTTGAATTCCGATAGAGGCGAAATTTGCAAATCCACATAACATATAGGTAGCCATAATTATGGATTTTTCATAGGTAAGATGTGCTGTGTTTGTAACATCTTTTAAGTCGGCAAGTTGAATGTAGCCTACAAATTCGCTAGCTGCTAATTTAATACCGAGTAACTGTCCCATCATCATCATATCCTCTTTGGCAACACCGATTAACCACATTAACGGTGCAAAAACGGTTCCTAAAATTGCTTCTAATGAAAGACTATCGTAGGAAGAGTTTGCTGCAATCCAATCGTTAATATTAGTTAAGTCACCAATTCCACCTAGGATTCCGTTGAACATTGCGATAAAAGCAACAAAAACTAATAACATTGCTCCAACATTTACGGCTAATTTTAAACCTTCTGTGGTTCCGTTAGCAATAGCATCTAAAATATTACTTCCTATTTTTTCTGAAGAAACTTTTAAGTCTGTATTTACCTCTTCAGTTTGAGGGTACAGTATTTTTGAAATTACAATAGCTCCTGGCGCTGCCATAACGGATGCTGCTAATAAGTGTTTTGCAAACATTAATCTAAGTACAGGGTCGTCACCACCTAGAAACCCAATGTAAGCTGCTAATACTGCGCCTGCAACGGTTGCCATACCACCAATCATTACTAAAAGCATTTCAGATTTGGTCATTTTTTCCAAATAAGCTTTGATTAATAGAGGTGCTTCTGTCTGGCCTAAAAAGATATTTCCGGCAACGCTTAAACTTTCTGCTCCCGATATTTTTAATAATTTAGAAAGTAACCAACCAAATGCTTTCACTACTTTTTGAATAATTCCGAGGTAAAATAAAACTGAAGTTAAAGCAGAGAAAAATATAATAGTTGGAAGTACTTGAAATGCAAAAATAAATCCGAATGTATTCATATCTGCCACTAAGCCGTCGAATAAAAATTGACTCCCTGCTCTAGTAAAGTCAAGTATACTTACGAAAACTTTTCCAACAGCTTCGAACCCTTTTTGAACGAAAGAAACTTTTAATACACCAATGGCTATTATTAATTGAAATGCGATTCCAATTCCAACTGTTTTCCAATCGATAGCTTTACGATTACTACTAAATAAGAAGGCAATAAATAGCAAGGAAACCATCCCTAAAATACCTCTCCAAATACTAGTAACTGACCATCCTTTGCTAGGAATTATAACATCAACTTCTTTAGCAGGAGTAATAACTTCAGCAGTTTTTGGAGTTGATTTGAACTTAAAATGAGTTCCGTTTTCAGAAAAAACTAAGGTGGAATCCGTGTGTTCAGAGATTTTATATCTTCTAATGGTGTCTTTTGGTTGATTGTAATAAAAAACCAATAATTTATTTTGAAACATGTAATCGCCTGATGCTCTCAGATTATTTTCAGCTTCTAATTCATATAAAAAAGCACCCTCGGAAAGGGTTAAATGATCTTTTTCTGAATTAACAGGAATAATACTTTCTCCATTATCATTTTCAATTCCTGAAAATTGCCATTTCTGTTCTAATTTTTGTCCAAATGAAAAAAAATGAACAAAAATTAATATTCCAACTAATAAATATTTTTGCATAGGTTATTATTGTCTTTTTGAAATTTCATCTCGAATATCAACGGCTTTTTCATATTCTTCATTAAGAACCGCTTCTTCGAGCATTTTTTTAAGGTTTTTTAGGGTGTAGCTGTTGTAATTTTCTTTTGGTGAAGTAGGAGATTCTGTTTCATTTCCTAATAAAAGTTCCTCAATAAGGGTGTCTGATTTACTAGAAGTTTCTTTTCTTTTTGAATCTGGCTCAGTGTAAATTCCAGCTTTTTCTAATATTTCCTTATAAGTAAATATAGGTGCATTAAACCTAAGTGCCAATGCAATCGCATCGCTAGTACGAGCATCGATAATTTCTTCAATTTCATCTCGCTCACAAATAATGCTGGAATAAAAAACACCGTCTAATAGTTTATGGATAATTACTTGTTTTACAACAATTTCATATCGCTCGGCAAAGGTTTTAAATAAATCATGGGTAAGTGGTCTTGGTGGCATAATTTCTTTTTCAAGGGCAATGGCAATAGATTGCGCTTCAAAGGCACCAATAACAATAGGTAGTTTTCGAGTTCCGTTTTCTTCACTTAAAATTAATGCATAAGCACCATTTTGTGTTTGACTGTACGAAATACCTTTAATGTTAAGTTTTATTAAACTCATTAAAATATTTTCAAAAAAAAAGCTGTTTAATCTTTGGGCTACCAAAAATTAAACAGCCCTTTTATTCAGGCACAAATTAATGAAAAATTATGCGTTATTAGATTTAAACTCTTTTAATTTTTCGGTAAGCTGAGGAATCACTTCAAAAGCATCACCAACTATCCCATAATCTGCTGATTTAAAGAAGGGTGCTTCGGGGTCATTATTAATTACTACCTTTACTTTAGAAGCATTAACTCCAGCTAAATGCTGAATGGCCCCAGAAATTCCAATTGCAATATAAAGGTTTGATGATACAGGCTTACCTGTTTGTCCAACGTGTTCGCTATGAGGTCTCCAGCCTAAATCACTCACCGGTTTTGAACAAGCAGTTGCGGCACCTAATACTTCAGCTAAATCTTCAATCATTCCCCAGTTTTCAGGGCCTTTTAATCCACGACCACCAGAAACAACGATATCTGCATCTGCAATTGTAACTTTATCGGTTGCTTTATCTACTGAAGTTACTTTAGTATTAAAATCACTTTCGTCTAAAGTTGGAGAAAAATCTTCTGCCGTAATTGCAGTTTCATTTTCTTTTACTCCATATGCGTTTTTTGCCAATCCAATTAATTTTGTGTTGGTTGTGTATTCTGTAATCGCAAAAGCTTTGTTGGAAAATACGTTAGATTTTACTTTAAATGAAGCGTCGTTTGTAGGAAGTTCCATCACATTTGGCACATAACCAGCTTCTAGGTTTACCGCTAATAATGGCGCTAAATATTTACTATTTGCACTTGAAGAAACGATTACAACTTGAGCTCCCTCACTTTTAGCAGCTTGCGAAATTGCATCTGCATATGCTTGTGCGTTAAAATTTTGTAATTGATCGTTAGAAACCTGTAGTACTTTTGATGCTCCATAGTTTCCTAATTGGTTGGTGTCGTTTCCGTTTATTGAAACAGCGGTAACCGAAGTTCCTAACATATCTGCGATCCCTTTTGCATAAGATACCGCTTCGAAAGCAATCTTTTTGAAAGTGCCTTCTTCAGATTCTGTATATACTAATACTGACATAATATTTTAAAATTATAAATTTCAAATGACAAATTCCAAATCCGTAATACTTGAAATTTGGTGCTTTTCATTTGTATTTTGTTATTAAATCACCTTAGCTTCGTTATGAAGTAGGTTTACTAATTCCTCTACGCTATCCACTAATTTTACAGAGCCTTTTGCTTCGGGTTTTGTAAAACTGTCTATTATAGTTTCAGCGTTTGTGTCGATCGGTTCTTTAACCGTTAATGGTTTTGAACGAGCTTGCATAATTCCTCTCATATTTGGGATGCGAAGATCTGCTTCTTGAACGATTCCTTTTTGTCCACCAACTACTAAAGGTAAGGTAGTGCTAATCACTTCTTTTCCTCCATCAATTTCACGAGAAACAGTTGCGTTATTTCCTTCCACTTCCAGTCCAATACACATGTTTACAAAATTAGCATCGGTAAGTTTTGCAAGCATTCCTGGTACCATTCCGCCGTTATAATCTAAAGATTCACGACCTCCAATCACCAAATCATACCCGCCTTCTTTAACCACGTTTGCTAATTGTTTGGCAACAAAATAACCGTCGGTAGCAGCAGCGTTTACTCTAATTGCTTCATCTGCTCCAATAGCTAAAGCTTTACGTAAAGTTGGTTCGGTTTCTGGACCTCCAACATTTATTACGTGAACAGATGCACCTTGTTTTTCTTTAAACCACATCGCACGTGTAAGACCAAATTCATCGTTAGGATTAATTACAAATTGAACCCCATTTGTGTCGAATTTTGTATCACCTTCTGTAAAATTAATCTTAGAAGTAGTGTCTGGTACGTGACTTATACACACTAATATTTTCATAGTTTATAATTTATTTTTTAAACTGATTTTAATTGAAATCTTACACTTGAAATAGTCCAGATTTCGAGCAACAAATATAAGTATATTTTTAAGTTTTTTACTATGCGTGCATAATAAAATTCGTTAAATCTTACGAAAAAATAGCAAGCCACATATAAATAATAGTATTTTTGCGATTCATTTTATGAAAAGGTTATTAAAAAGATGAATTTTTATATCTGAAGTAATTCAGATTTATTAATAAAATTAGAAATCAATTATGAAAACAATTCAATTTAGAGAAGCCGTTTGTGAGGCGATGAGCGAAGAAATGCGTCGTGACGAAAGCATTTATTTAATGGGTGAAGAAGTAGCAGAATACAACGGAGCATACAAAGCAAGTAAAGGAATGTTGGATGAATTTGGTGCGATGCGTGTGATTGATACACCGATTTCTGAACTTGGTTTTTCTGGAATAGGTGTTGGATCTGCCATGAATGGTAACCGCCCTATTATCGAATTTATGACCTTCAACTTCTCTTTAGTTGGTATTGATCAAATAATAAATAATGCTGCAAAAATGCGTCAGATGAGCGGTGGGCAATTTAATATTCCTATTGTTTTTCGTGGACCAACGGCTTCAGCGGGTCAATTAGCAGCAACACACTCTCAAGCTTTTGAAAGCTGGTATGCAAATTGTCCAGGATTAAAAGTGGTGGTGCCGAGTAACCCTAAAGATGCAAAAGGACTTCTGAAAAGCGCGATTAGAGATAATGATCCTGTTATTTTTATGGAAAGTGAGCAGATGTATGGAGATAAAGGAGAAGTGCCAGAAGGAGAATATTTAATTCCTTTAGGAGTTGCAGAAATTAAAAGAAAAGGAACAGATGTAACGATTGTTTCTTTCGGAAAAATAATTAAAGAGGCTTATAAGGCTGCCGATATTCTTTCAAAAGAAGGAATTGAATGTGAGATTATCGATTTAAGAACGGTGCGTCCAATGGATCATCAGACTATTTTAGATTCGGTTAAAAAAACAAATAGATTGGTAATTTTAGAAGAGGCTTGGCCTTTTGGAAACATCGCAACAGAAATCACTTATCAAGTACAGGAACAAGCTTTCGATTATTTAGATGCTCCAATTATTAAAATTAATACAGCAGATACCCCTGCACCTTTTTCACCAGTTTTACTTGCTGAATGGCTTCCAAATAGTGATGACGTGATTAAAGCTGTAAAAAAAGTAATGTACAAATAGATCTATTTTGTTTTCATAAAGTCATATTAGAATAATGGCTTAATTTTTGAAATACAACCTCCAAATTTATATTGAACTTGATTCAAACTTAATGAAGCAATTTTCTTTTTTCTTTTTTATGTTTATAACTGCTTTGGTGCAATCACAAACCAAAGTAAGTGGCGTTATTAAGGATGAATTTGGCGACCCTGTTGCTTATGCTAATGTGCTTTTTAAAGATTCGTACGAAGGTACTATCACTAATGAAAATGGTCGTTTTTACCTAGAAAGTGATGAGTCTTATTCTACTCTAATTTTTTCATTTGTAGGTTATTCAACTCAAGAATATGAACTTTCTCAAAAGAGTACTTTTAAAATTGAAGTTGTTTTAGAGGAAGAGTCCGCTGCATTAGATGAAGTCGTTATTTTCAGTGGAAAACAATCAAAAAAGAACAATCCTGCCATTGATATTCTTCGAAAAATATGGGAGCATAGAAGAAAAAATGGTGTTAAAATGTTTGATCAATATAGTTACGATAAATATGAGAAATTAGAGTTTGACCTTAATACTATTGATAGTTCTTTAATGAATAACAGAACTTTTAGAGGAATGGAATTTGTCTTTGATCAAGTGGATACTTCTCGAGTTACAGGAAAAACATACTTGCCAATTTTTATAAATGAAGCTTATTCTAAAATTTATGGTGATAATGCTATTAAAAAGGAAAAGGAAATTTTAGAGGGGAATAAAAATTCAGGTTTTGAAAATAATCAAACGATGATCGAATTCGTGAAAGATTTGTATGCAGAATTCGATATTTATGACAATCACCTAAAGTTTTTTGATGTAGCATTTACAAGTCCCTTATCTACCACAGGAATTAATGTATATAATTATGTGTTGTTAGATAGCGCCTTTATTGGTGATAAATGGTGTTATAATATTGTGTACTATCCCAGACGAAAAAATGAACTTACTTTTAAAGGAGATTTTTGGGTAAACGATTCTACATGGGCAATTAAAGAAATTAATTTACAAGCCACCAAAAGTGCCAATTTAAATTGGGTTCGTGAAATATATATCGAAAGAGAATACGATGTATTAAATGATTCGGTTTTCTTGATGACTCGTGATTATATGATGAGCGATTTCAGCTTCAGAAATAAAGAAGATGCCCACGGGATGTATGGTAAGAGAACAACACTTCTTAATAATTATAAGTTTGATATTCCGAAAGAAGATGATTTTTACAAAGAAAATGTAGATCCATATCAATATGAAATCTATAATCGTCCAGATGAATTTTGGGACGAACGTAGAATGGAAAAATTGAGTAATGATGAAAAAGGAGTATATAAAATGTTGGATACCTTAAAAAACGTTCGACGTTTTAAAAATTTATATACACTGGGTTCTATGTTTGCTAGTGGTTATTATGAATTGAATAATTTTGATGTCGGACCTGTTTACTCGGTTCTGGGTTATAATGAAGCAGAAGGATTACGAATTAGACTTGGAGGAAGAACATATTTTACACCTAATGACCCTTGGAGAACGGAAGCTTTTGGAGCTTACGGGTTTAGAGACGAACGTTTTAAATTTGGTGTTTCAGGAAAATGGTTGTTCGATAGAAAAAAGCGAAAAATTATTTTAGGAGGACATAGAAAAGATGTAGAACAAACGGGTGCAAGTTTGACCAATAGTAAAGATGTTTTGGGAAGAAATAGAGCTTCTTCAGGATTAATTACAGTGGGATCTAACGATAGACTAACGCGAATTAATCTTTCTACTTTAGGTTTTGAAATGGAACCAGTTAAGAACTTTGTTTTCCGAACCACCTTGTCTTATCGAACCTTAAAATCTGCTACAGATACGTTTAGTTTGGATTATTACGATGAAGACGGAGCTATTCAATCTGAAATCAAACAACCCGAATTAGAATTAGGAATCAACTACACGCCAGGAAGGAAAACTTCAGGTTACGGTGTAGAACGGAATATTATAAATAGGGGTAATTTTCCTGAATTTTATGCAGGATATACTTTTGGCTTAAAGGATGTATTGAAAGGAGATTTTCAATATCACAGAGTTCAGGCTTTATACACACAACCTTGGAATCTTGGTGGAGTTGGAAGGTTATATACTACTGTTGAAGCTGGAAAAATATTCGGAACAGTTCCTTTAGGTTTATTGAGTCCAATTCCTGGAAACCAAACCTTATTTAGTATTTACAACACTTTTACACAGCTAGATTATTATGAGTTTGTGAGTGATACCTATGCTTCTTTTCATTTAAAACATAATTTTGGAGGAAGGCTTTTTGGTCGAATTCCTGGAATTAGGGAATTAAATTTAAGAGAAATTGTAGGCTTTAGAGCAGTGTATGGTGAGCTTTCAGAGGCTAATAATTCTATTAATGTAGGAGTTGATGGGTTGCCAATTCTTTATAATTCTCCCGAAGATGTATATTGGGAATGGAGTGCAGGAATTGGAAATATCTTCAAAATATTTGCCATCGAATTTAACTTCCGAGGAAATTATTTAGAAATTCCAGATGCTCGTAAATTTGGAATCACAGGAAGATTTAGCTTTTCTTTTTAAGTAATTTTAAATCTGTCTGTTCGAGCGCAGTTGAGAACTATGCATGAACTCGCTTGTTAAAAAACTTAAAACAAAACCCTACCTTAATATAACAATCATTAGTTTTGCATAAAATATAGAAAATGAGCCCAAGAAATAAAAAAACTTTCGATGTATTAATAGAGATACCTAAAGGAAGTAGAAACAAATACGAATACGATTTCGATTTACATAAAGTTCGATTTGATAGAATGTTGTTTTCATCGATGATGTATCCAGCAGATTACGGTTTTATACCAGAAACATTAGCTTTAGATGGTGATCCATTAGATGTTTTAGTGTTGGTAACACAACCAACATTTCCGATGTGTGTAATGGAAGTAAAGCCTATTGGAGTATTTCATATGACCGATGAAAAAGGGCCAGATGAAAAAATAATATGTGTGCCAGTTTCAGACCCTATATGGAATAAGTTAAATGATCTTAGCGATATGAATCCGCATATGGTAAAAGAAATCGAACATTTTTTTCAAGTATACAAAGACTTAGAAGAAAAGAAAGTTGATGTTGGTGGTTGGGGAGATGCAGCTGAAGCTTTCGAGATTTTAGACAAATGTATCGATCGCTACGAAAACAGCGAACATAAAAAAACAGGAAATTTTACCATATAAAAGTAGCCTAAATACAATAAGTGAACCCTTCAGAATTACTTTTTCTGAAGGGTTTTTTATTCCCCTTGATTTTACTACTTTTGCCCAGCTTAATAATAAAACAAAAGAATATGGAATCTATGATGATTTATATGCCAATAATAGCAGCCTTAATAGGTTTAGCTTATATGATGGTAAAAAAGGCTTGGGTAATGAAACAAGACGCAGGTGATGG
>JASFZG010000116.1:0-5708 GCA_046055745.1 Flavobacteriaceae bacterium
ACGTTGTATCTTTGCCATCCAAATCGCGGGGTAGAGCAGTAGGTAGCTCGTCGGGCTCATAACCCGAAGGTCGCTGGTTCGAGTCCAGTCCCCGCTACTTGATTATCAAGCAGTTATATAAAAATATAGCTGCTTTTTTAATTATGGGTACAGAATAGGTACAGAATTTAACTATTTTCATGTTAGCAGTAAAACTCGATGTTATTTACTTTCATTTCCCTAGAAAACTTATTAATTTTCAGTTCGAATAATACATTTTGGTAAATTGCAACCTTGATTTCTTCGGAAGGGAAGTTTTTTATCATACAATATACACGCAAGTTAAACTCGTAAAATACTTCCATCAAAAGACTACGGCATAAAGCCGACGCTTCTTCCTTCACTTATTTATTCCGTTTCCTTTTGAGCCAAGATTTTATCTTCCATTTGGTTTCTGCTCAAATATTGTTTAATCTAAAATTTATGTATTATGACAACAAGAGTGAGTAAAACCAAAAAGAGTGGTAAAACCAATGCAATCTCCAAAAAAGAAGTCAAAGAGAAATTGACCCAGAAAGCAATTGAGCTGAAAATTCAAAACCTTAATATAGAGAAGGTTATTCCCGACCCTATGTAACCCAGAAAGACTTTTAATGAAGCTTTATTAAAAGAACTTTCGGAAAGTATCAAGAAACACGGGGTACTACAACCTATTACGGTACGAAAGTCTGGAGGCGAATATACCATCGTTATGGGCGAACGTCGATATCACGCCAGCAAATTGGCGGATAATAAGACAATTCCGTGCATAGTTCGAGAGTATCAAAACAATGATATCCTTGAAATACAAATTATCGAAAATTTACAAAGACAAGATGTCGAGCCTATCGAGGAAGCAGAGGCTATTGCTTATCTCAATGAAAAATACTCGCCTGAGGAAATAGCAAAGCG
The DNA here is from genome assembly GCA_046055745.1 of Flavobacteriaceae bacterium. Taxonomy (GTDB): domain Bacteria; phylum Bacteroidota; class Bacteroidia; order Flavobacteriales; family Flavobacteriaceae; genus Marifrigoribacter. The sequence goes on from JASFZG010000116.1 coordinate 931, forward strand.
ATTGGGTAGAGGCAATAATTTTATAAGACAACGCTTAAAATTAGCTGGACTTATCGAAGGCTTTAGGAATTTTGTGATTAGTGGAGAAATGACCATCTCGTTAAGTGTAGGCGTTGCACTTTTCGAACCAGAAGAACAGCAGATGATGTTGAAAACGATGGGTGAAGATTTCAGTGCCCATCAAATAAATAAAATGATTAAGGATCAGACTTATGATTTAGAGAAGGCACCTTTTGATGTGGAGGATAAAAAGTTGGTAGTGATAGCTGGGGCTTGTAACGAGTGTCCTTTCAATGCTGCAAATCAAGGTAATTTGTTTGGGGATGGTAAAATGGTCTGTACAAAATCGACTTGTTTCGAGACCAAGAAGAGTAAGTCTTTCATAAATCTGATTGAAAAATCGAAGAAAGCTAATATTCTTCTGATTCCTGAAATTAGAAAGTATTGGGTAGACGATGAAAATAACCAGCTTATTATTTCCCAATTAGAAAAAAATGGACTAAAGGTTTATCTTCTGGACGATGTAGAAATTATTGAAAAGACGATGAAGCCCACTTTAGAATCCGTTCATGAAAAATATCGTCATTATGATTATAATGAAGATGAACTAAAGGAAGAACTCGAAGAGGCTACCCGTACCTACAATGAAGAATTGGAAAAATACAATTCAGCGGGAGACAATGGGTTTGTTAATGGCATCTTATTTCATCCTGAATCTTACAGACACAAAAAAGTGTTCATTAAGATTGTTGAAGTATCTGAAAATGAAAGAGAAGTACATTCAGTACCATTATCTAATAGAAAAATGGAAGATTGTACCCCAGATGAACAAATCATTAAAATCAACGAAAGGGAAATTCGTAAGAAGCAAATCGAAAATAACAAACAGTTTGAAGAAGTTGTTCAAATGATACGTGAAACATCATACATCAACACAAAGAAAACCCTTTCGGTGGATGAAATGGTGGCTTGCTCAATTTCACTTTACGAAAACAATGTTGATTATTTGAGTCAGCAAAAATACTTTTCAGGATTGTTTGGCGATACTTCCAAAATGACCCGAATTGAAATTGTCGAGAATTTTAAAAAGAAGTTCAAAAAAGAAGTCTTTCATAAGTTGATACGGTTCATACTCACAAAACAAGTGCATTTTGGGGAAAATAGCCATATTGATAATTTAACTAATATTTCTTTTTATAACGCAATGCAAGGTTATTATAAAACCAAGATTACAGACATCGAAAAGGAATACATTGAAAAAAGAGATAAACGTGAAGAACGTTTAAAAGCAAGAATAGCAATTCTTGAAAAGGAAATTGAGGATTTAAAAGAGTAGCTTTTGTTGTGAGAGGAAGAGTCTGCATTCGTGCTGGCTCTTCTTTTTTTTTGATAAGTTTCTTTTGGGAATGTAGTACTATATTAGGAAGAAATAATCAATCAATCAATAGTATCGCAAAGGTAAACTCGTGAAATACACCCATCAAAAGACTACGGCATAAAGCCGTTCGCTCACTCACTATTTATTCCGTTTCCTTTAGAGCTGTGATTTTAGCTTCCGTTTTGGCTCTGCTCAAATATTGTTTAATCTAAAATCAAAAGTTATGTATTTACACAATTTACAAAAAGATGAAATTTTTGTTTCAAATGAAATGAAGTCTTTAGCAAGTATTACTGGAATGGAATCCCGAAAGGGACTTGAAAATGCTATTATATCTAATGGTAAAATTGTCAACGTGGTATCGAATCGTTACGGTCATATTCCGAATGAACTCTTCTTCAAGAAGGCTGAAGAGCTATTAATCGATGCCCACTTAAGCTATCACAAGCGTACCATCAATAGAGATGATAGGTCTTTTATAATGGACTTTATCATCGAGGATAAAAACCAGTTTACCTTAAAAAATGAAAACGATAGGATTTTGCCAATGCTTCGTTTTAAAAATTCTTATGATGGAAGTGAAAAGACTTCGGGACATTTTGGATTTTATCGGGAAGTATGCACTAACGGTCTTCACGTTTCGAACGCACAGATAGACTTTTCCATAAAACACACGAAAAACAATACCGAATTGATACTGCCGAAATTAAACGGGCTGTTTGAGCGGTTTTTATATAACGAATATTATGAAATCACTCAAAAATTCAAGGAAATGGAAGAAATAGTACTTATCGACACTAAAGCTTTCGTAAAAGAAATATTAGAAAAAACGAAACTGTTCCGATATGAATGTAGTGATAAAAACGATAGTCCATCCAAAAAATCTAAAGAGCTACTGGATTTGATAGCTGAAGAAGGACACAATCACTATGCAAAGCCAACGTTATGGGATGGTTACAATGCCTTCAACGGGATGCTTCACAATACCTTAAAAAAGACCTTTTCACAACAAGAAAAGTTGGATAAGATGGTGTTCGATGAAGTTTATGCTATGGTGTAAATTCCGTTTAAAGGTTTATCCAGTACCTAATGAAACTGGATTTTTTCTTCTTATACTCAAAAAACACTTTTTTGAATCTATTGAATTACTATTTCATTCAGCCCATTCCCCTACATTCCGCAGAAAAAGCTTCATTTAAGGAAATGTGCTTCATTAAAAAAATCTTAGACACAACTTAAAAGCTTCCTGTTTCAATTGTGCTAGCCCCATAATAAAAGAGGGAAACACTTCATTCCCAAAAACTATGCCTTTAAAGTTAAGGACACTTTAAATACTACTTCAAATGATAATTTCAGATGGTACTTTCATAGTTGTTAATCTCGATTATTTCAAATGTTTACCACTTTTTTGTATTTTTGGCAAAGTTTTGATAAAGTATTATGCCAAAAGTTATAGAAAATAAGCTTATAGAACTCTGTACTCAATAACTTAACGCAACAAATCTAATTTTATAGATTTGTTATTATGATACGTAAAAAGAATGATAGTCTTACTCACAAAGAAAGAATTCCCTTATATTAATTTTTGTGTTTGGAACACAAAGCGGTTAAATGATGTAATGCGGCATCAGCCTTTTAAATAATACCAAATTATTGAAGTGGAAAAAGATGCTGCAGAGCAAGTCTTTAATGTATGGAATGAAAAAGGAAAAAATGTATTTTTAAACCCTAGTTCTCAAATTTTTGAAAGATATATCAACAATGCTGAAGATGCTATAATTATAAAACACCTAGTGTCAGAAGCACCAATAAACCATGTGAATAATGTTATAATTCCAGCCTTAGAAAAATTGTTAGTAGATATGTTAGTTGATGAAGATATATTCAGTGCGCAGCAAGGTGAAATAGAATTTATTTATAACAGAGATTTTAGTAAGTAGTCCACCCTTAAAAAGCATTTATCATGTTGATTATTAGATAAATAAATACATTTGATAAGTTTTAGAATTGCAAGGAAAGTAGTATATTGTAGAAAAAGCTTGTAGATATGGTTGGTAAACAAGATAAGACACCACAACTAAGTATTTTTGATACGCCTATAGAAAGGTTTATCAATTTAAATCATGAATTATGTATTTTATCTAAAAAAATTGATTGGGATTCAATAGAGGAAGATTTTTCATTTTATTATTCCGACATTGGTCGTCCGTCAGTTCCTATTCGTAGGATGATAGCCCTTTTATTGCTCAAACATATTTACAATTTGAGCGATGAAGCTATTGTTGATAGGTGGATGGAAAATCCGTATTGGCAATATTTTAGTGGAGAACTTATTTTTCAAACAGAAAAACCCTTTGACCCTACCGAATTTATACATTTCAGAAATAGAATAGGTAAACAAGGAGCAGAACGATTATTAAAGATATCTGTTCAATTATTTGGTAAAGAAGCTCAGGAAAAAGAAGTTTTAATTGACAGTACCGTTCAGGAAAAGAATATTACTTATCCTACAGATGCCAAACTTCATAAGCGTATCATTGATAAGGTCAATAAGATTGCCAAAGAAGAGGGTATTGTATTGCGTCAAACCTACACTCGAACATTGAAACAATTACTAATAGACCAACGATTTCACTCTCATCCAAAAAGGAGAAAAAAAGCCAAAGCAGCTTTACGAAAGATAAAAACAATAGCTGGTCGTCAAGTTCGAGATATTGAAAGGCAATTTACAGATAATCAAGAAGAGAAATATCAAGAATTATTCATTATCCTAAACAAAATATTACGACAAAAAAGAGGAGATAAAAATAAAGTTTATAGCATACACGAGCCAGAAGTTAGCTGTATAGCAAAAGGGAAAGAGGCTAAGAAATTTGAATTTGGGAATAAATCAGGAATTGTTGTGACAAAAACATCAAAGATTGTAGTTGGAGCACTTGCCTTTGAAGGTAATCCTTATGATGGACATACCCTTGAAGAACATTTAATACAGACAGAATATTTAACAGATAAGAGACCTAAAACAGGGATTGTTGATAGAGGATATAAAGGCAAAAAAAATGTTAATGGAACAGAAATAATTTTACCTTCAGCTCCCAAAAAAAATGCTACACAATATCAAAAACAGAAAGCAAGAAAAAGGTTTAGAGCAAGAGCAGGTATAGAACCTGTAATTGGTCATATAAAACACGACCACAGAATGTTAAGGAATTATCTAAAAGGTGCTATTGGCAATCAATTAAACACAATTTTAGCAGGAACTGGCTTCAATTTAAAGAAAATGCTCAACAGAATTAAAGAGCAAATTCTTTTTGCCTTTTTTAAATCTTTATTTTTCTTAAAAACTTTTTTGATTGTAAATTATGAGTGTCGAAAAAATGGGATTCTTAAGGTTTAACTA